>DAHWOF010000124.1 GCA_027335345.1 Granulicella sp.
GAGGTGCAAAGCAGCCCCGCCACCAGAATCCACATTCTCGTCCTCATCATTGTTCTCCTCAGGGCTGGCCCGCTAGTGCAAATGGGCCACGATCTCGCTCCGGCGGGTTCAGCTCGCTCGCGTGTTTGAGAAGCGCTTCGATACTGCTGGGTGGAACACCCGCCTCCAGCATTTCGCGAAAGATGGCGTATGGATCCGTCTCTGGAGAGTGCCAAGTTCTCCATTCGGTCAGGGGTGCTTGTTGGCGAGGCGAAGGTTGGATAGTTCGGTAGCCAGATCGATCCAGCAGTCGACCAGCGTCTTCATAACCTTGTAGTTCTTCAGTTCCCTGCGGACGTCGGCGAGATCCTTCTTGCGCACGAACTTCGAGCTGCCCTTTCTTTTGCGCGTAAAACTGACCTGATAGTAAGGCCCGTGCTTCTCCGGCGGCGTAGCCTTGCAGCGGCAGTCGGGCGTGCCGCAGACGCTGTACTGCTTCGACAGGCTGCCCGGCCGCAGGTCGCCGAGGGCGGCCAGTTGCCCCTTCACCTTCTCGATCTGGCCCAAGGGATGCGTCTCCGTACGGGTCTTCATTGGCTCCAAGGATGCCGCAGGCGGGGAAAGACGTTGGTTTTTGACCGATAGCACTGTTACGCTATTGGCCTTCGTACTTCGATCAATAGGATGTCCCTCTGGATCGCCTTGTTCGAGGCCGTGCGTGCACTCCATCGGGCTGCCCGCTTCAGCGGCTAGACAGGGTTTCTGGTTCGCCCACATCTCAAAAAAACGAGATGTGGGGCGCCCACACCCTGCGGAGATCCTTAGCTGTCCTTGCGGTAGAGCAGGTTGCGCATGGCCTCGCGGCGCGCAGCGTTGACCTCGCGATCGCCAAAGGCCAACGGGTTCTGGCCACTGGATGCCGCTGCCTCCGGCGAGGAACAGGAGGGGCAGCGGTTGGCGTAGCCCGGCTTGTCCGGGCGCAGTTCAAACTCTTCTCCGCAGAGGACACAGGTTTTGATCGGAAAAGCCATTGCAAAAACTCCGGCGAGGATGTTGGGAGCGGCGCGCCCCTTGGCGCGCCTGCGTTGCATCCGATTGGACGCAGAGAGGAACTGGTTGGGAAGCCGAGCCCAGACGGCGCAGGGGACCAGGCCGCTGTTGGTCTACGCCGGAGGCAAGGCCGCCAGGGCCGCCTCCGCCTTTTGCCGGAGCGCGAGCGTCTCCGCATGCTGCTTGCGCAGGCCCTCGACGATGTGTGCCGGGGCCCGGGCGATGAAGCCCTGGTTGTTGAGCTGCTTCTCAGCCGCCTCCAGACCCTTGTTCAGCCGCGCCAGCTCGCGGGTGAGGCGCTCGCGCTCCGCCGCTGCGTCTACCTGCCGCTCATAGAGAACAGCCACGTCAAAGGCCGCCGTAGAACGGGTTCCAGCGCCGGTGAGCGCGGCTGTGGACAGCTCAAGGCCGCTGACGCGCGCCAGGCGAGCGAGCATCTCCGCGTTGGCCTGGGCGAGCGCCGCCACAGCCGCGCCGGCGTGCAGGCGGATGGGCACGGCCTCCTTCTCCGGCGCGCCCATGTCTTTGCGCAGCGCACGCACGGCGACGATGAGCTCCTGGAGCGTGTTCATCTCCCGCACTGCGGCCTCATCCGCGGCGAAGTCTTCCGCCTGGGGATAACGGGTGAGCGCGATGGAGACGGCCGGCGAGGGGCTACCGACACTCGCGTAGAGCGCGTGCCAGAGCTCTTCGGTGAGAAAGGGCATGAAGGGAGAGAGCAGACGCAGGGCCGACTCAAAGACGCCCGCCAGGGCGTTGAGGGTGAGCGCGGTAAGGTCATTGTGCGCAACGTCAAAGTTCAGCCGCAGCTTGACCAGCTCAAGATACCAGTCACAGAACTCGCCCCAGAAGAACTGGTAGATGGCGCTGGAGGCTTCATCAAAGCGATAGGCGGCGAGCGCGCGGGCCACCGTCTCCGCCACCGCGCTGAGGCGAGAGAAGATCCAGCGGGTCTCCAACGGAGTGTTTTGCGGCAGCTCCAGCGAGACCGAGTCGTGGCCGCAGAGAGAGATTCGATAGCCGGCCTGTTGGGCGCGGTCCAGGTTCATCTGCAGGAAGCGCGCTGCGTTCCAGATCTTGTTGGCAAAGGCGCGATAGCCCTCCGTGCGGCTCTCATGGAAGGCGATGTCCGTGCCCGGCGAGGCCTGGCTGGCCAGCGTGAAGCGCACCGCATCGGTGCCGTAACGGGTGATGATCTCGATGGGATCAATTACGTTGCCCTTGGTCTTGGACATCTTCTGGCGGTCCGCATCGCGCACCAACGCGTGGATGTACACCTGACGGAAGGGCACGGCATCCTTGAGCTCGCGCCGGCTTCCGTCCGGGTTGGGCGCCTGCAACATGAAGTGGCAGCCGAGCATGATCATGCGCGCCACCCAGAAGAAGAGAATGTCAAAGCCGGTGACCAGGAGCTGGGTCGGATAGAACGCCGCCAGGTCGGGATTGGCGCGATCAGCGTCTGGGTCTCCCGTCCAGTTGAAGACTGTAAAAGGAAGCAGGCCGGAGGAGAACCAGGTGTCAAGCACGTCGGTCTCCTGAACCAGCTCCGTGCCGCCGCAGCGCCGGCACGCCGCGGGCGCCTGGCGAGCGACGTTGATCTCGCTACAGGCGGCGCAGTGCCAAGCCGGGATGCGATGGCCCCACCAGAGTTGGCGGGAGATGCACCAGTCGTGGATGTTGTTCATCCACTCGAAGTAGACCTTGGAGTACATCTCCGGGGTGAACTGGATGTGGCCCTGGCGCACCGCGGCGGTGGCGTTGGCGGCGATGCTGTCTCCGCCGTCTTTGGGGCCCTGATGCACGGCCAGGAACCACTGCATGGAGAGCCGCGGCTCAATGATGGCGCCGGTGCGCTGCGAGATGGGCAGAGTGAGCGTGTGATCCTTGACGGCGACCAGCAGACCGGCGGACTCCAGATCGGCGACCATGCGCCGGCGGGCTTCAAAGCGGTCCAGACCGTGGTAGGGCGAGCCCTCCAGCTCGATCCGCGCCTGCTGGTCCATGATGCTGAGCGAGGGCAGTTGGTGGCGTTGGCCGATGGCGAAGTCGTTGGGGTCGTGAGCCGGCGTGACCTTGACGGCTCCGGTGCCGAACTCGGGCTGCGCCCAGTCGTCAGCGAGGATGGGAATCTGCCTGCCTGCGAGAGGAAGCAGGAGCATCTTACCGACCAGATGCCGGTAGCGCTCATCGGCGGGATTCACAGCTACGGCAGTGTCACCGAGCATGGTCTCCGGACGCGTGGTGGCCACGACGATGCTCCCGGAGCCGTCGGCGAGGGGGTAGCGGATGTGGTAGAGATGGCCGGCGCGCTCTTCAGACTCGACTTCAAGATCGGAGACGGCAGTGCCGAGGACCGGGTCCCAGTTGACGATGTAAGCGCCGCGATAGATGAGCCCCTGCTCCCAGAGGCGGACAAAAGCCTCCTTCACCGCGTGAGAGAGGCGGTCATCCATGGTGAAGTACTCGCGGCTCCAGTCGACGGAGGCTCCCAGGCGGCGCATCTGGTCCGTAATGGCGGAGCCGTACTGCTGCTTCCATGCCCAGACGCGATCGGTGAAGGTCTGACGCGTGAAGTCGGTGCGCGACTTACCTTCCGCGACGAGCTGGCGCTCCACCATCATCTGTGTGGCGATGCCGGCGTGATCCGTGCCGGGAACCCACACGGCCGTGGCGCCGGTCATGCGATGCCAGCGCGTGAGGATGTCCATCTCCGTCTGGTTGAGCATGTGGCCCATGTGCAGACGTCCGGTGACGTTGGGCGGCGGCAGTAACTGTACAAAGGGCCGAATGCCGGCCGCATCCCGGGGAGTGGGCACGGAAAAGATACGCTCTTTCACCCAGAAGTTGGACCACTTCTCTTCGATCAGCGAGGGATCGTATGCCTTGGGTAGCTTCTGATTCATTTAAACAGTAGACAGGAGATGGCAACCAGGACACAAGGAGCGAGCCGCGAGCCGGAGTTCGGCTTGTATATCCTAGGGGGGTATGATACAAAGAAGTAGCGCGGAAGGGTCCGCGCCGGAGTTTGAACAACGCCTATGAGCATGGAAGCTGCAAAAGAACCTCCAAGTTCGAAGCCTTTCCTGTGCCGTGACAGAAGCCCTGAAGATAGCCTGTAGCTTGACGGCCGGCGATCTCTCACCGCTCTGCACAGCATGCAACCTGTGATTTGAGCGTGTGAGATGGCTGAACCTATGCTCGGCTCCCACACCTCCCCATCGATGTTCCGTTGAGCGCCTGCATGCGCTTGCGTCTGCGTCTGCGTGCGCAAGTCGCCTGGCGCCGGCGCGGAACAGGCAAGGAGGAACCATGAACAAGACAACACTGACCTTTCAAAAGATGCCGCGCCTGGCGTGCGTGTGGCGCTCTACAGGCGCGGCGGGATCCCCGCTGGTCTGCTCCTGGAGGCAGACCACATCAACGCAGCCACAGGCGGCCAACCACCAGGCTCCGGAGCTGGAAGGCGGGGAGGCGCGATTGTGCGCCTGAAGAGGATGCGTCTGCGGGAGCCAACGGCTGCGTCCATCCCCGCAGAGCCATTCCGTGGCGACGCAAGCGGTGATGGTGTTAAACGGCCCCGGAAAGAGGCGCACGCTGAAACTGCGATTGGTCTTCTTGCGCTGGACGCTCGTCAAACGGATGGCTGACGAGCGGCCACGAGAGGGCCAACGAAGAGCGCCTCGCACGTATCTGAACAGATTGTCATCTTTCCGTTTGAACGGGCTGCGAAGGCGGCGGGGCTGAGCTTCTCATGACTCTTCCCACGCAACGGCACGGTGCGTCAAACCCGCATGTACAAAGCACAAAGCAGCCATTGGCGAAGGCAAGGGCCGCATGTCTTGCTGAGGATGCAACGCCGAAAGAGAGCCAGAATCTTCCGTCCGCAGGCAGATCGCACGCCGGACCTTTCGGCTTTTTCACACAGAAGCAGCAAGCCGAATCATAGAATAAAACGGAGTTGGATATGCGTTTTCTCCCAGCCCTCGCACTCACCCTGCCATGGTGCGTGGCTCTGCTTGCACAGCAGCCCGAGGCTCCTGTACCGCAGGCTTCAGAACCGCGACCGACGGCTTCCTGGAACGCCATCGGCCGGCAACCGCATCGCTTGGCGCACAGTTACAACTCTTTGCAACCGCAGAGCAGCTTCGCTTCTTCCTATCCGGTGGCGAGCTGGCTGGGGACGTGCCCCGAGGATGGACCGCTCGCGCGCCACTCACTGCATGCTTCCTTGAATCTTTCGAATCTTTCCGCGCGCGCTGGAGACGACTGCGGCCCAGGCTGCGGCTCCGTTTGCAACAATGATTGCGGCCTACTGTGCGGCCATGCGGAGGCGATGGAACCGAATGCCAGGAAACAGGCGACGGGCACAATGGACAACGAGGCGGAGTTCGCCCGTCTGTTTCCAGACGCCAAGCTGCAAGCGCAAACGCCGGCGCCGGAGGCATCGGACTCAGCGCCGACGAACGATGCCCTGCCGGAGAAGTACAACCTGCACTACCAGTACACGCTGACCGGCATGGGATACCCCTCCTTCTCCGCCAGGTATACGGACCCCGCCTACCTGGTCTTTGGAACCGGAAGCAGCCTGCCGACGCAGGGCCAGGCGCGCGAGACGCAGTCGACGGACTTATATTTCGGATACCGGCTGAGCGCGAGCATGGAGTTTCACATCGACACGCTGTTCTGGCAAGGCTATGGCCTAAACAATAGCTACGGCATCGACGACTTCCCAGACGGAGAGGCGTTCAAGGTGGGAGTGCGCTACCCTCACTTCTCCGTCGTGCGGTTTTTCATTCGAAAGACCATCAATCTGGGCGGCAAAGGCAAGGAGCCTGTAGATGACGATGAGATCACGCTGCGGGGTGAACAGGATCCAAATCACATAACGATTACCGTGGGCCGTTACAGCATTAAGGACATCTTTGACAACAACCGGTATGCGAATGACCCGCGCACACAGTTCTTGAACTGGGGTTTGATGGCCAATGCGGCTTATGATTATCCGGCCGATGCCCTGGGCTTTACCACTGGAATTGCCATCGAGTGGTATACGCCCAAATGGGCCTTGCGCTACGGTTGGTTCCAGTTGACCAAGTACCGAAATGAGTTCACCGCCGAGAGCCTCTACTTGACCATCCCCAGCGAGCCGGATGCCGGAGACGGCAAGATCTTCAAGGATTGGAGCATGGTGACCGAGCTTGAACATCGGCACAACTTCGGCACGCATCCTGGCGCGGTTCGCTTTCTGGTCTTTGATGAACAGGCCAACATGGGCAGCTTTAAAGCCGCAGTGGCTTTAGCGAACTCCCCGGCCATATTGGCCGAATATGGGACGCCGGCGAAGTTCCTGGCCACCGCCAACGGCATCACGGGTGGAATCGACGATACGCACGCGCTGCGCGACACCTACGGCGCGGGGCTGAACGTTGACCAGGAGATTAGCCGGAACATCGGCGTCTTCTCCCGCATCGGCTGGAACATCGGGCAGAATGAAGCATTCGAGTTCACGGACTCCAACTGGACAGCATCGTTCGGCACAAGCATTCAAGGCGAGCGATGGAAGTTACCCAACGATGTTGTGGGAGCCGCCTTTGTCACCAGCGGCGCCTCCAAGGCGAATCAAGCGTATTTGGCGGCCGGTGGCATCGGCATCCTTACCGGCGATGGCTTCCTGGACTACAGCCCGGAGAAGGTCGTGGAGATCTACTACGATCACCAGTTTTCCCGCCACATCCACGCTGCGTTGGACTACCAGTTTGTGGACGATCCGGCCTTCAACCATGCGCGCGGCCCGGTCAACGCCATCTTCGGCTTTCGCCTGCACTATGAGCGCTGAGGAAGAAAACCCTTGCCGAACTGGCGTAGCCGGCACGGGAGAACTCATTCCGGCGGATCCTTGGGGACCACAGGCCGGCGGCGGCGAGGCTATGCGGCGGAGAGGCGGCGAACAAAGTCGAGATAGACGAGCGCCGCCGGCGAGTAGCCGCCCGGGTCGGCCATGGTGAAGGCTCCGGTGAGCGGATCCATCTGCTGACGGAAGCCGCCGGAGCGGACGATGGCGGACACCCATTGGCGCATTAGATGGTTCATCTCCGCGCCCTTGCCGTAGTGCTCCATCCAGCGCGGCGCACGCAGAGCCGTGAGAGCCTGCGCGGCTCCGCCCCAGCTATTGCGCGGGATGGGACGCACGAACAGCGGATCGTTCAGCGCAACAGATGGAAAGGGATATGCGGCCCAGAAGGCATCTGCATTGTGCAACTGGCGCGACCAGATGCTGTCGAAGATCGCCCGGTCGGAGGCGATCTCCGGCTTGAGCACATGTTCTCCCAGAACGCGCGTGAGCACCACGGAGCGCACCTTGACGAAGTGGTTCTGCGCGTCGAGATCGTAGAAGGCCGCGTCCTCCGGAGAGTAGAGCCTGGCGATGATGAGCTGCCGGATGGTCTCCGCATCCTGCTCCCAGCGGTCCGCCTCGTTGTGTCTTCCCAGGGCGCGCGCCATGGCCGCAAGGGCAACCCGGCCGCCGTAGGCGGTGGCGGAAAGATCGGGGCAGAGGCGTGGAAGGCTGGCCACGGGAGGACAAAGTTTGGCGTCTCCATCGGGGCAAGCGTTCGGGATTCTCGCCCAGCGGGGGGAGTGGTCCATGCCGGTGTCGTAGGTGCAGAAGCCTTCGACCAGGCCCGTTCCGCGCGTGTTCCTATACCTGCGAAGCCAGGCGTCCCACCGGCCGCAGGCGTGATAGGCCGTAGTCAGCAGAGTTTCGTCACCTGTCTCCTGGGCCAGTTCCCAGGCTGTCGCCGCGATCGGCACAACCATCTGAATCTGGCCGAATCCCAGCCCCTTGGTCTTGATGGCGGCGGGAAGCTGCCCGTCTTCCCGCTGGAGGGCGAAGAAGGCCATGTGATTGGCGCGGGCGATCTGCAGGGGCGCGAGTGCATGTTCGAGCGCGGGAATGTACTGGCGCAGACCGGCGTAGACCAGACCCTCCAGCGGTGCACACTCCTGCCAGATGCCCGCATACACGGCGCCTTCCAAAAGCACAGGAGAGCCGTAGTGAGGAAGGGTTGTAATGTTTCCAGCCAGCGCGGCCAGGGCAGCATCCCACGCGGGCCGCCAACCGGAGACCCCGGTAAAGTTGGGTCGACGGGATGCCACGGCGTCCAGCATCATGGCCAAGCCGGGGCGCTCTGCCGCACTTGCCGCAGAGAGAACGGCCAGCTTCAAAAACCTGCGGCGCCGCATCGATCTGGTCATCCTCTGTTGCTCCTTGACGGCACATCCATGGAGGGCGCCTGGATCCGGCGTGGAGACGCCGAAGGTTCCGCTTCGTGCTTGAGATGCAGCGAAGCAGACGCCGGCGCGGGACTCGTCTTTAGATCGATGGAGTTCAGCCGTCGCTGCGCAGTAGCCGTATCAGTCTGCGAAAGCCTTTCTTCTGTGCGGCAGCGTTGGCGGCATTGGCATCGGGAGCCTCGCCGGCGCGCATAAAGCCGTGCCCGGCGCCCGGATAGATCACCGGCTTGTAGGCCTTGCCCGCAGCTTTCATGTCGATGATGGTCTGCGGCACCGTAGCGGTGACGCGAGCGTCGTTGCCGGCATAAAAGCCGTAGACGGGCGCGGTGATCCTCTTCATCAAGGTCGCTTGCGGCGGGGTTCCATAAAAGACAAAGGCCGCGCTCAGATCGCGGCGATTCGTGGCAAAGAGAAATGACTTGCCGCCGCCCCAGCAGAATCCCACCACGTTCAACTCGCCGTTGGATGCAGGGAGACTCTTGCCGTAGTCGGCGGCGGCATTCATGTCGGCGAGGATCTGAGCGTCAGGAAGAGCCGAGACCGCCTTCACAACGGCATCCTGATCCGGGAACGCTGCTGTGCCGCCCGGCTTGACGGGCACGTAGGGCGCGCCGGAGGAGCTTTGCGGCATCTGCGCGGAGGCAGGAGCAGCGGAAGGCGGCCCGAGTTCGCTCAGCAAGTCCGGTTCGACGACGATATAACCTTCGGCAGCGACCTGATCGGCCATCTCACGGGCCCAGTCGCTGAGCCCGAAGATCTCGTGGATCATCACTACGACAGGGGCCTTCTGGCTGACCTGCGGATAGACGACCCAGGCTTGCAGCTTGCGTCCGCCGGCCTCCGGGATGGTTACGTACTCACCGTGGCGGGGGCTTTTGTCCAGAGCGGCCTTTGCCCAAGCCTGGGCCGAAGTTGCGGCCGGAGTTGTCGCCAGAGCCAAACCGATGGATGCAATTGCGAGAGTGTGCAGTTTTCGCATGAGGCCTACCATTCGAGAGAGTCTACGTCGTCCCTGCGGGCTTCCGCAAGACTGACGTCCAGCAATTCTAACCGGGCAGAGCTTCGCTGCAGGTCAGCACAACAAACAGCGCTAACCGGTTTGGAAACAAGCAATAGCCCGTGCTGATTTGGAGGCAGACGAAGAATGCTTTGCGCGTGCTGCTGGCTTAGCGCACCTGATACTCAAGGCCTCCCGGGCCGTCCAGGGCGGCGTGGAAGGCGAAGGTCAGCAGGTTGAGAGCGGCAAAGATGACAGCCAGATGCTGTTTGCCGAAACCGACGTTACGGGCCAGGTTACGGGCCAGGCTGCGGGCCAGGTTACGGGCCAGGTTGCGGCCGTTCTTCTTTAGCACACTAACAACAAACGCTCTCCTCCGCCTCGTCGATCCTTGCAAACGCGCCGCCAACGCCGGCAAAGCACTTCCTCCGGAGATGCTTCTGCGGAAGTTGGGTCAGGAATCGCCGCCTCTCGTCTGGGGCCCATTGCCGCTCGCAGAATATTCTTCGCTTATTGCTGCTGCATCCACGACGTTACGAAGTGGGCCAACTCTTGGGCCGAAAACTGACTGGGTAGGTCTTTTAGGTCTGCTCCCGGAGGCAGAATCATCCAACCTGAGCTCAAATGTTCAGAGATGCAAAGGCACAGGGCTTCTTTGTATTCGGAGTATCTTTGGGCGGCCAGCCAGACATACTTGGTAAGAATCACCGCGTCCGCTGCGCTGCCTATAGGATCGTCCTGGTCGGGAAGCGTACTTACTTTGTCTTGGTTTTCAAAAATGGCGATACTACTAAAAGGCTTAGGCTTGTAACGCATTCCGAAGCGCGCCACTACAAACTGCGGACGGGCGCGACGAAATGCTTCAGAGGCTCCCCATTCCACGAATGAGTTTGGGAAAATCAGAGATCCGTTCCCGGACAGAAATAAATCCACAACAAACCGTTGGAGCCTCTTTTGATCGCTCCAGTTTGTGGGGCACCACTCTGTCCAATCGGTCTGCCTCAGAGCCGTCATGGTTTTGTCTGCCGCGCTCATGTCACGAGGGATCGTATTCAGCTCTGCCAGGAATCTATCCTTGAAGGGCGTCAGCTCATGAAAACTCAAATGCGACAGTGCATCCATCCGGATAGATGGAAAAGCATTTGCTTGCCAGTCTCCGGCATCGAAGAGCCAGATATTGGAAGGATCTTTATCGCTCTGGTTTACGCCTGCGTTGCCACTTCCATTGGACTCTATTCCTCCGCTCAGAAGTACCCCACAGAGATCATCCCTGCTACCAGTGATACGCAGGGCATTACCCACCGACTTCCACGCGGCGGTGAATGCCTCCGCTTCGACGGGGAGGTCCTGGGGCAGCAGGAGAACAACAACTCTCTTGCATTGCGGAAGCTCTCGAAAGGAAGCGGGTGCATGTGATTCAATTGCGTCAAACACTATTTGGACCTGCGTCCTCCATTCTCCGTAGTACGCCGACCTCGCGAGCAGCGAAGAGTCTTCCACAGTGTCTACCTGCTCATCGAAGGAAGATCTATTGATATTCATCTTTGTTTCAATAGCTCTTAACCTAGCCGTCAATGTTCGTAGCTCGACCGCGCTGAGTGATTGGGCGCCTTCAAAAAACGTAGCGACCATTATCCGTTCGAATGGGAAGAGGGTCTCCCACTCTGACAGTTCCCTATTTAGCGATGGACGCAGCGTAAACGGCATCTGCGAGACTATTTTTTGCCACTCTCGCGGCGGCTCTGCATCCTGGATGTGTTTGTCGTTCATCGCCGTAAAATCACTCACATCTATATTTCTGTTAGAGCCTTTCCTTCAATGTCCGTGCTGTTCATACCAAATATGCGTAAGATAGTTGGGCAGATATCGATAGACTGTACAGCGCGCTCTGACAATTCTCCGGGTTTTACCCCAGCTCCCATGCAGACCATCCAAGTAAGACGCGTAGAGTCACAATCTTCTCTGTGATTGAAGAATCCGTTTGTACTAGATCCGTCCAGATCGCGGCCAAACTCTGGGAGGATGAATAGGGTCGTCTTTCCTTTATAGTCTGGGTTCGCCTCTACTTCATTCCACAGTTCGTACACCAAGCGATCCACCGTACGAATGCCGGACAGATGCATGGAGTACGAGCCGAAATGCGCGACCTCCATATCGGAGAAGGTGAGCACCAAAAGAGAAGGAGTGAAGCGGCGCATAACTTCCCGAGCCACCAAGAAAGTAAATTCGTCACCGGTGACAGGTGCGTTCGTGTGGATGAGGTCGTTAATTGCCTGGGAGACCGTCATACGGGCAGATGCATTCAGTATTGAGGACTCCCCGGACACCGACCAGCCTAGCCCTTCAAAATTATTCGCTTCGAGCATCGCTGCCAGTTCAGGTTGCATCTCGTAACGATCTGCAGTACGGGAGGCCTTTCCTTTTGAGGCTGCGTGTACAACGGCGTCAATTAGGAGCTGCTTGGGGAACATGACATTCGCACCGTAGTCAGGCCCATAGCCTCTGACAGAGCTGGCGCCTATTTTGTTTGTAAGCGCTTTATTGCTGGAGATAAACCATGTGCTCTCCTCAGCCCACCGTTGTTTCTTCCTCAGGTATTCGAACATTGTAGGACTAGTTGGTGCGGTCTTTCCCCAGTCGTCCAGCCTCTGCCAAGTTCCCGTTAGAACGCTCGAAATGGTATTGAAATGTGATGTAACGCCATAGTTATGCACGAAGGGAAAGAGGATGCTTTTAGGCAACAGGTCGCCGCACAGGTGAGGAATGTTCACTAGACCTTCTTTGGCGAACGTGTCCTCCCGGCGAATTCCCCCACACATTGCAACGATGACCTTGGGCTCATCTTGCAGTAGCAAACTGTCAGGATTGCGAGTGGAGGCGAATCCACGGCAGGCAGCCCAATTGTCTACGAGGAGGGCAGCTAGCGTGGTGAGGAACGTCCGTCGTGATCCAGCAAACGTTTCCATTGCAACACCTGGTCTTTGTTTCTACAAGTGTTCGCTTCATGGAGATGTGATCTAGATCACATTCGGTATGAACTGCGAGCGCATCTTCGTTTCCGGGTTTGCGGTCCAAGCGGGACTATTTCCGCAAGAGGCTCTGCGCAGGAAAGTGTAAAAGGGCTGTTTTTGCTGGGTTTCGTGAGGGAGGGTATTTTTCGTTAGATGGGTACGTACTTTCCTCAGGTGACCACAACCTGGAGTGTTTTTAGGCGTGGAGGATTATCCGCGAGACCTGCTGGAGTTGGAGGCGCGCTTTTCGACCGAGGCGGCGTGCCGGGAGTATCTGT
>DAHWOF010000129.1 GCA_027335345.1 Granulicella sp.
TCTAACTTCGGCACTGAAAAACTCCATCCGCGCAGGCGCTGGACTGCTTCAAAGATAACTTCTTGCCGGACAACTACTCTCCTGGCCCCCTCGGCCACGCCACTCCACACAAAAATCGACCCCTGTGAGATATGCAGGTTAGGACGGCGGGTAAGGGGCAATCAAAAACAACTTGTCCGTCAGCTCGATCGCGCAAATCGAGCCGACATCCTGCTCGACGGCGCACAGACGAACAAAGCGGCCGAAGATGGACTTGAACCGCTGCTTGACCACTCCTCATTTGTGATCGGGGGTGGAAAAACCCTCCTTGCTTCTCCACTGCAATCGAATCAGCGACACTCCCTGGCGGGGTAACGTATAGGACAATCTCATTCTCTCTGCCTTCACCTGTAACCACTCCGGCGAGGAAAGTCGCTGCAGTCGCCCCGCCGACTTCAGTTTCTCTACCTGTTCCGGCGTCGGGTGCTGCGGCGATCCCATCGCCTTCCATACCGTGAAGGAGTCGCTATGTTCGTCGTCAATGCGGTACTGTGTGGTCAGCACTCGCCTTACGTTCGGCGGCAATCCGCTCACCTCGACATGGATCGTTGCAGGCCGTGCCGCAACTGCGTTGTCATCGTAATTCCAGACCAGAATACTAGCGCTGTTGCCGCCGCGTGTCGCAATTACGCCAATATCAGGCCGCGTTCGCGCACTATCCTTCAGCAGTTCATCCAGACTCAATTGCCCGCTGCTCGTGGCCTGTACCCTGATATCCTGCATCATGCCAAACATCCTGAAGGCATTGAAGACCGGTTTGTCGATCCCATGCGTGGCAAGAGAGCGATAACCGTAGAAGTAGGGGTGTCCTGGAAATGTGAACGCCCAGGTTACGTATCCTTGCAGATTTACGTGATCGCGGGCAGCCAGCGCTAGCGTGCCAGAGAGCAGTTCCGCCTCGTAGCTCGCATATTGTGGAGTATTGCGATAGGAGTTTTCCGGATGAAGGCTCGCGGCGCATGCAGCGCAAGGATCCGGATCCGATTCGCTGATCACAATGGGAAGATCGCGCAAACCCGGATAACTGGCTACAATCGCAAAACCCTGGGCGATGTCTTCCAGGTTTCGCCGGATGTTCATTTGTACTTGACCACCCACAAGCTGCGTGCGTCCTTTGGCGTGGAAGGATATGAAATCAAGTGGCGATCCGGTTTTCCCCGTCGCGTAGTTTTTGCCGTTGACGCAATGCGAAAGAAAGTCTCGCAGGAACTTTGCCGCGTTGGGCGATGCCGGTCCTGTCGAAGCGGGCCCTCCCACCAGAGCATCCGGCAAAGCGCGCTTCACCGCCGACGCCGAATGGTCATAGAGCTCCTCATACTGTGCCTCAGTGCCATGCCAGTAGGCGATGTCCGGCTCATTCCACACCTCCCAGTCCCAGCGCTCCACGTTGCCGCGCCCGTAGCGTTTCATCGAATGGCGCACCCAACGATAAACCAACTCGGACCATTGGCTGTAGTCTTGCGGAGGGTAGGACCAGCCGGTAAAAAGAGGCCCCTTCGGCCATGCAGCGCGGTAGGGCTCAGGATGAGTGGAAAGCGCCTTTGGCATGAATCCAATTTCCACATACGGGGTGATCTGCGTGGCCACGTACGTGTCAAAGATGCGATCGACGATCTTCCAGCTATAGACCGGATGGCCCGAGGCGTCCTCGGTGTAGGCGTTGGTCGATCCCCATTTCAGCGCCGGCGTCCCGTCTCCCGTAGTCAGCAGATTGTGCGTGCGGTCATGGAACGCATTTGGACGGAACTTCCCTAGTTGCTCCAGCAGCTCGCGACCTTCGGGCGAGTAGGTGTAGTTAGGCTCGTCATGTCCGACATTCGCCCAAACGGGCTTCATCGAACCTTCCGCCTTATCCAAGGAAACATGAACCTGAACCGTCTGTTGGGCTGACAAGATCGCGGATAGAAAACAGAGGGGCAGCGCCGCAAGAACCCTCTTGAACTTCAGCATGGCATGTGATCCTTGGCGGTCTCCGCTTCGCCTTCCAACGCGAAGAAGCCGTTTTCGGTCACTTTACTGCGATTCTTCAATAACCTCAATGTTCCAACAGCGCCACAGCATATCGTCAGCCAATTCCCGCAGCGCGCATGCCCTTCTTGATAGAGCGCCCGATGGCTCTGCGGATGGCGGAGCGCCGCGGCAACGAAACGAACTCTCTGCTCCTGTACCTCCATCCTGCTCCACGCCATCTCTCATCCCTCGCTTCACCCCGAAAATTGGCGAAGTAGTGGAAAGAATGTCCCGAGACAGAGTGGACAGTAAGTCATGAGGCTGAGCAAAACAGCGAGATGTGGGCGCCCGCCGTTGTTAGGGAAGAACAGATGCGTTACCTACCGGCGAAAGGCGCTTGGAGGTCTTCGCTCTCTGCGGAGCTTTTCTTAAGGAAGTCTTCCTCGGCAGGCCCTCGATGAGTTCCCGCCAAGCAGAAGGCGCTCCAAAAGGTCACCGCACCTGTAGGATGGCGGAAGAACGCTCATGACCCCGGCGCCGCTCAGGTATTGGATCGCCTTTCACCTCGCTCTGATCTTTCTTCTCGGGGTGGAACACCTGCTGCACCGCGCCGTGTCAGGCACCCGGAGGCAGGCGCTTCTTGCGGCGGGCATGTGGGCGGTGTCAGCACTGGCGCTGGCCGTTGCGCTCACTCGGCTGTATCGCCCCGCGGGAGCTGCCCAGTACTTGGCAGGCTATGCGCTGGAGCAGGCACTGTCTCTGGACAATCTTTTTGTGTTTGCGCTGCTCTTTCGCCTGTTTCGGATTCCGGCAAACCGGCAGCCGCGAGTGCTCTTCTGGGGGGTTGCAGGGGCGATCGCCCTGCGCGGCGCGTTCATCGCCGGCGGCGTGGAGCTGCTGGACCGGCTGCACTGGTTCCAATATCTGTTTGCGGCATTGCTGTTACTGGCCGCGCTCCGGCTGCTGCGGACTGTGGAAAAGCAGCCGGAACCAGAGCTGGCCCCTGCATGGATCCAGTGGCTGACCCGATGGCGGCCCGTCAGCAGAAACCTTGACTGCTTCGTGGTCATAGAAGATGGACAGCGGATGGCAACCGTCCTACTGCTCACCCTGGTGGCCGTGGAGTTGTCCGACGTCGTCTTTGCCATGGATTCCATACCGGCCGTCCTCAGCATCACGCAACAGCCTTTTCTGGCCTACACCTCCAACATCATGGCGGTGATGGGGCTGCGCTCGCTCTACGTTTTGCTGGCGGCGGGGCTGGCCCGGCTGCGCTATCTGCACGTCGGTCTGGCGGCCGTGCTTGGCTTTGCCGCTCTCAAGATGCTCGCCGCCGATTGGGTGACGATCGGCCCGGGCATCACGCTGACCGTAATTGCGGTGTTGATGGGGATGACCGTGGGAGCTTCGCTGCTCGCGCGTCCCGCCTAAGACTGCGAAAGAAGAACCGGCGACCTGGGATGACCGCCAAGGCGCGATATCCTGAGAGGCAATGGTACCCGCGACTGTGAATACGGTGATTGGCGTTCGAACACCCTCTGCCGTCTATGACCTGGAGATTGGTGAAGGTTTGGTGAATCAAGTGGGTGCGCGTCTGGATGCCCTGCTGGAGGGTGGGCTGAGGACGGGCAAACAGCGAGCCTTTGTGGTGACTTCACCGGAGATCGACCGGCTTTGGGGAGAGCGGCTGGAAGGCGGCTTCCGGGATCTTGGCCTCCCTGGCCTCACCCGGCTGCTGGTCCCGGCCGGCGAGGAGCACAAGCGCCTGACAACAGTCGAGCGCTTGGCAGAGGAACTGGCCCAACTCGGAGCGGACCGCGACTCCGTGCTGGTAGCTCTGGGCGGAGGCGTGCTGGGCGACCTGACCGGCTTTCTGGCCGCCATCTACATGCGTGGAATCCGTTACGTGGGCGTGCCAACCACGCTCCTGGCGCAGGTGGACAGCTCGTTGGGAGGAAAAACAGGCGTCAATCTGGCAGCGGGAAAGAATCTGGCCGGCGCCTTTCATCACCCCATGGCGGTGTATGCGGATACGGCTACCCTGGCCACGCTCCCAGCCGCAGAGCTGCGGGCGGGCTTGCAGGAGGCGGTCAAGGCCGGAATCATCCGCGATCGTAGCCTCTTCGAGTTCCTGGAGAATCATAGCGACGCGGTGCTGGCTGGGAGCCCGGAGGCGTTGACCCACGCGGTGGCGGCCAGCGTGCGCGTGAAGGCTGAGGTGGTCAGCGCGGACGAGCGCGAGGGTGGACTGCGCATGATCCTGAATCTGGGACACACGCTGGGGCACGCCATTGAAGCGGCAACCGGGTATCAGCAGCTCTTGCACGGAGAGGCCGTGGCTTGGGGAATGATCGCCGCCGTGAGGCTCGGAGTGCGCCGTGGAACGGTGACCGGGGCGGAGGCGGAGCGGATGGAACGCACGATTCGCGCCTATGGACCCCTGCGCGGCTTTACCGCGGAAGCCGACCAACTGGTGGCGCTGACCGCCCGGGACAAAAAGAATCGCAGCGGAACCCGGTCGTTTGTGCTTCCGGTGGGGATTGGGGATGCGGTGGTGGTCAAAGATTTGACCGAGGCGGAACTTCTGCAGGCCGCCCAGGCCGTGGTGAACGAAGCAAAAGGGACGGGGCATGAGTGAGCCGGTGACAGACAAGTCCGTAGCAGTGAACCCCGGAGCGCGGCCACGCGGGGAGACCAGTGAAGCCGCTGCGGCCGAGAACGTTCGCGACCTATTTGACTTGATTGCTCCCCGCTACGATCTGCTCAATCATCTGCTCTCCATGGGGCAGGACCGGCGCTGGTGGAAGCGGACAGCGCGGAGCTTTCGCGCTGTCCTGACACGGCCCGAAGCGCGGGTGCTCGATCTGTGCTGCGGAACAGGAGATCTGACCGCAGCTCTGCTTCGGCTTCGTCCCCGGGGCGCAGAACCGATCACAGGATTGGACTTTTCCACAGCAATGCTGGATCGTGCCCGGAGCAAGTTTCGAGGCGCCAATGTCATCTGGGTGCAGGGAGATGCAATGCACCTGTCTTATGCGGACGATAGCTTTGATCTGGTGACCTCGGCGTTCGGCTTCAGGAATTTGACCAACTATGCCGACGGGCTGGCGGAGATCCACCGGGTGCTGGCGCCTGGTGGACAGATTGGGATTCTGGAGGCGAATCAGCCCGACGGCCTGCGTGGATGGGGATATGGAATCTACTTTCACCATCTGCTGCCAAGGTTGGGTGGAATGATCTCCGGCCAGCCAGCCGCCTACCGTTACCTGCCGGATTCCGTGATGCGGTTTCCCCGGCCGCAGCAGATGCTGGGAATGATGCGCGATGCGGGGTTTGAGCAGTGCGCATGGGATGGGTACCTGCTGCGCGCAGCCGGTCTCTACCGGGGAGTGAAGCGGTAATTGATTCCTCACCATGGCGCTGCAGTTTGGGCGCGGTGCGTGTAGGCTGATGGGACGATAATGCGGAGAGCAAGCAACCTCGGCTTGATCCATCTGGAGTCCACCGCAGCCAAACTGTCTGCGGCCCAGGCGTCGGTTCTGGGGGCGGTCGGCATCACCTTGCTCAAGTTGCTTACCGGGCTCCTGACGGGTTCCCTGGGGATGCTGAGTGAGGCGGCGCACTCGTTGATCGATCTGATTGCGTCGGGCGTGACGCTGCTGACCGTGAGGGTCGCGGACCGGCCGGCCGATGAAGAACACAACTACGGGCATGGAAAGCTGGAGAGCCTGTCAGCGGCGTTTGAGACGATCTTGATGGTCGGCTCCTGCGTCTGGATCTCCGGAGCCTCGGTGGAGAGGATGGTGCGGGGCGCCAACCTCGACCTGCATCCTTCCCTGTGGCCATTTATAGTCTTGCTCCTTTCGATGGCAGTGGACTACAGCCGGTCGCGCGCTCTGCGCCGGGTGGCGTCGACGTACAGAAGTGATGCTCTGCTGGCCGATGCCGTCCACTTCCGCACCGATATCTGGTCGTCGGCTGCGGTGTTTGTGGGCCTGCTGGCGGCATTTTCAGGAGAAAAACTGCACCTGCCCGCGCTGGAGTATGCGGATCCGATAGCGGCGCTGCTGGTGGCGGGCATTATCCTGCGGGTCACCTGGCGGCTGGCCCACCAGACCGTGGACTCCTTGCTGGACGCCACACCGCCGGAGGTCCGGCTGCAAATTCGCAAGGATCTGATTCGAGATCTGGAGACTCAGGACGGAATATTGGCTGTGAATCGCGTGCGGGTGCGCCGATCAGGGTCGAATTACTTTGTTGATCTGACCTTGAGTCTGCCACGGAGATTGACGTTTCAGCGTTCGGAGCAGATTACGCGTGCCGCCACCCAGGCCGTGCAGCGGCTGCTGCCCGCTGCCGACGTTGTGATCCATACCGTGCCCACCGCAACACTGGGAGAGAGCGTCTTTGACAAAGTGCGGGCTGTGGCGGCGCGCTCCAATCTCTCCATCCACGATGTGAGCGTTCGACAGTACGACGGCGCGCTTCACGTAGAACAGCACCTGGAGGTGCCGGAGAGCATGACCCTACACCAGGCGCATGAGCTGGTGACGGCGCTAGAGGCGGAGATGAAACGTGAGGTTCCCGAGATCGCATCTTTGCTGACCCATATCGAGAGTGAACCGGCCACCATCGCTGCGGCGGCTCAAGTGGAGCCCAGCCAGAACCTGGAACAGCAGTTGCGAAACACCGCGAGCCACTTCCCTGAGATCCTGGACGTGCATGAGATCTCCGTGACGCGAGGATACGGAGGGGCGGCAAAAAATGTGCAGGTCAATCTGCACTGTACGCTGCCGGACGATCTTTCCATGGAAGCCGTACATCGGGTGATTACAAACTTTGAAGATGAGTTCCGCCTTCACTATCCCCACGTCACTCGAGTCTTCATTCACCCGGAACCAGCGACGGACAATCGCCGGTAAAATCAGCCTCAGGAGATCGCAAATCTCCAGAGACAAAAGTCAAAGCACCAACGGTCGAGGTCCAGCGTCGAGGTCCAGCGTCTAGATCCAGCGTCGAGGGCCAGCGTCTAGATCCAGCGCTGAACTCCAGTATCCACCTGCCGGGCCGATGAGCCGAGGGAAGCGATGCTTTACAAGCCGGATTTTTGCCGCAGAGCCCATCGATACGGAACATGATATGAAACGGTTCTTTCGCGTCCTGCTGTTAGGTTTGGAGATGGTGGCCGTGATGTTGCTCTCCGCCGCAATTACGCTCCGGATCGCCCTGCATGGTCATGAGGTGAAGATTCCTGATTTTGCGGGAATGAGCGTGGCCGAAGCCAGCCATGCGGCGCTCCGCACCGGAGTGGGACTCCATATCGAGAACAGGTTCTACTCCACAACCGAGCCGGCCGGACGCATCCTGTCTCAGACACCAGCGGCAGGGTCCACGGTGCGCCATGGCTGGCAGGTGCGGGTGACCGTAAGCCTGGGGCCACAGCAGGTGACGATTCCGGATGTTGTGGGCCAGCCCGTGCAGGAGGCGTCCATGAACGTACGAAAGACCCGTCTCGAGCTGGGAACGTTGGCGCACCTTGGGGCCCCAGGGGATCCAGACATGACGCTCGCCCAGACCCCACAACCGAATGCAGGGGTAGACCAGCCCGTGGTGAATCTACTGCTCAGCTCGACGGCAAGGACTTCGCGGGGGTTCGTGATGCCCTCCTTTGTCGGATTGCAGGATGCAGCGGCGAACCAGTGGGCTGCCGAACTGGGACTGAAGGTCATAGCCGCCGCAGCGGTGGGCTCAACTCCCCAACCGACCGTGCCAGGCCAGCCACGCCCTGAGGCGCCAACTTCGGGCGGAGTGGTTACAGCGCAATGGCCGGAGTCCGGCTTCAAAGCTTCCCCTGGGGATGTGGTGCGCTTGACGGTTGAGACCCCGGCAGCGCCGGCGCCGCTACCAACCCACTCCTCCGCGTCGGCAGCAATCGAGTAACACCACATCGCCCGCGACCGTATCGGAAGGCATCGACACTATCGCTCTTTATCGCTCATTCCGGGGGGATGCGCCTCCCTCCGTTCGAGAGGTCTTTGCCCCTCCACCGAGCGCAGGAGATGCCGGTGCCTCTGCCTCGGCCAGCATGCTGTCTCAGGGAGGGGGTTCGCATTCAGCTTGACGCGGACCCGATCGTCGCCGGCGAAGGGTCAAGCCGGGTAGACTGGCAGAGTGATGGCTGTCCAGGATTTTTACCCTGAAAATCTCGCATACTGTTACGGATGCGGCAGGCTCAACGACCAGGGCCACCACATCCGTACCGATTGGGACGGCGATGAAACCGTTTCAGTCTTCACACCAGAGCCATGGCATATCGCCATTCCCGGATATGTCTACGGCGGCATCATCGCTTCTCTGGTGGATTGCCACTCCACCGGAACTGCGGCGGCCGCTGCCTATCGCGCTGCCGGCCGCGAGCCCGGCAGTGAGCCGCCCTTTCGGTTTGTTACCGGCTCGCTGCGGGTCGACTACCTGAAGCCCACACCACTCGGCCCACCGCTTACCATTCGCGGCCGCGTCAAAGAGATCAAGGGCCGAAAGGTCATCGTCGAGTCCACGGTTTACGCCCAAGGAGTCGCCACGGCGCGAGGGGAAGTTGTCGCCGTCCAGATGCCGGAAGACTTCGGAAAGGTCTGACGCTCTGCTTCGCTGTTTCACTCCAAAGATGGATCCCGGCGGAGCAGGGCGGCGAAGAAGCCGTCGCCTTGAAAGTTGACGCCGGGCAGCGTGCGCAAGCAGCCGTTGCGGATCAGGTTTGGAGGCAGCGAGGAGAGAATGCCGTCGCGAACCAGCTTGTGGAAAAATGGTTCCAAGGAGGGGTTCCCGATGGTGGGGTTGCCAGCCAGCACGGTGGAGACCACCTGCTCGTTCTCCTCCGGTTCGAGCGAACAGGTGGAGTACACCAAGCTCCCTCCCGGCGCCAGGCGGGTGAGGGCCGCACCGAGAATCTCGATCTGACGGATGGCCTGGCGCGGCAGGTCCGACGGCTGGAGTCGGTGGCGAATCTCCGGATTGCGTCCCAACGTCCCAGTCCCGCTGCAAGGGACGTCACAGAGAATTAGATCGAAAAGTCCCTCCCCCGCAGGCAACTGGGAGGCATCGGCATGCAGCGTGCGCAACCTGAGGGGGGTGGAGAGCTTACTGCCGTTTGGCGTCAGAACATTCTGAAAACGAGCTGTCAGCCATTGGAAACGACGCTGGTTGGCTTCGCTGGCCAGAATCTGCGCTTCGGGATGGCGGTGGAGCAGGACCAATGTCTTGCCGCCCGGAGCCGCGCATGTGTCCCAGATGCGAATGGGCTCCAATCGGGCGCCATGCCCGGCGACGGCAGCGCAAAGCTCGGCAACCAGCCGGGAGCCATCGTCTATCTGCGGCAGCGCAAGTGGCGCCTGGGTCTTTACGGTTGGTGAGCCTCCAGGCCCGGCCACGGCCTGAGCCCCGGCGGATGCGTCCGGCGGGCCCGCCGTCCCGGCTTCTCCCTTTCCCTCTGCCGGAAAAAGGAAACCGTTGGCTGGCGCCCTTTGGCCATACTCACAGATGCTTAGGGCAGCCGCTCTTCCATAATTTCGTACCCATCGGTTCACAAGCCAGAGCGGATGTCCAAGGCGCTGAGCGAAGGCGGCCACGGTCTCATACACTCTGGCCTTGGCGGGGGGCTGGCGAGTCAGGTTCCGCAAGATGGCGTTGACCATGGCGGCAGCTCCTGGGTGGCGAGCGGCGCGAACCATCTCAACCGACTCTGAAAGTGCGGCGTGGGCGGGAATGCGATCAAGAAATAGAAGTTGAAAGGCCCCTAGACGAAGGGCGATGGAGATCGGGACAGGAAGCACCTCGTCAGGGCGATGGAGCAACGACGCAATACGGGTGTCGAGGGCAATCTGCCACCGTAGAACCCCCATGGTCAGGGTGGTCGCCAGGTTGCGATCCCGCGGCGAGAGAGCCGAGACGATCGGGCCGTGAAGGAGATCGTCCGCATGGGCCTGGGTGGTCGCCACTTGGAGGAGAATGCGATAGGCGGCCCATCTGGCAGGTGAAATCGGGGCGTCAGAAGAGCGTCTGGGGAGGCTCTCTTGTGCCGGCTTTGCCTGGGGGCGAGAAGAACGTGGCTGCTTCGGCTTAGTCATTCAAGGATTTCGATTCCAAGACACCCGCAACCAGCATCTGAGAAAGCGTCAGCAGTTGGTACGATACTGTGAACCGAAAACATTTATAGTAACAAAATATATTATGAATATAATTTATTGATAAATTGACTATATTGATCTATTCATGCCTTAAGCCAAACTCTCTCCCGGACGAACCTGGAAATCTCTTGCGAACTGCTGTCCTGAAAGACGAGGCTTGCCATCGACCTGCACCTCCTCCAAAGCCAAGACGGTGTTTTGCGCAGCGCCGACTAAGAATTTATCTGTCGATATATCTATTTGATACGGAGCTAAACTTTGTGTGAATTCTGATGGGCGCATTCTGTGGATAAGAAATCGCTTGCCGCGAAACATTCCATGTGCCCCTGGCCACGGAGTGAATCCCCTCCAGCGGTTATACGTCTCTTGTGCGGTTCGACGGAAAAGATCAATACGGCCATCTTCGCGGGTCAGGATCGGAGCGAGCGTAGCTGCTGCATGATCTTGCGCCTGTGCTTGAATTGTCTGATGCTCAATTCCGTAAAGTGTTTCAATCAGTAGCTTTGCCCCATCTTCTGCAAGTTTTGTATAAAGATCTACCGCAGTCGTCTCGGGCCCTATCGGAACCCGGTGGAAGAGTAACGTGTCTCCTGTATCAAGGCCGGCATCCAGCAGCATCGTGGTGACTCCGGTCTCCGTCTCTCCATTCGCCACAGCCCACTGAATAGGAGCCGCTCCCCTGTACTTTGGCAGCAACGATCCGTGGACGTTGATATTGCCGTACCGAGGCAGATCGAGCATCCACTGAGGGATGATGCGACCGTAGGCGACTACAATGATTGCGTCCGGGGCGACATGCTCCAGGGTCGCTCGAAGCTCGGGGTTATTCTTGACCCGTTCGGGCTGCATGACAGGAATGGCAAGCCGAACAGCCAGCTTCTTTACGGGAGGGAGTTGAATCTCCTGTTTCCTTCCGGCGGGGCGGTCCGGCTGGGTGAGCACCAGAGAAACTTGATGGCCGGCATCCACCAGGGCTCGCAGGCTGGGCACGGCAAACTCCGGTGTTCCGCAGAAGACGAGTTTCATCTTTTACCTTTTAATTTTCCTTTATCTATCATATTTAAATTGATTTAATTCCGAGTAAGCGATCCAGGAAGGATGCGTTCCCGTCTCTAGCTCTGGATCTGCTCGGGTCTGAGGACGCTGACAGATCGCCACACCCTTCGGTCGCTGAAACGAGGAGCAACAACAGGGAGGGTGATCCCAGATGAAAACTGCAGCCCTCTTCAATTCTCCTGCAAACTATCTACGGAAACAGAACTCAAAGCGACCTCTATAACGACTTTCTACAGGCGCCTGCGTCTACGGCTGGGTTGAAAGGAAACGGCAGAGGAGATCCATAGAGAAGCCCTGGAGGCACCGCCGCAAGGCAAGCTCTCCCAATCAAGCATTTTTACAACGGTTTACATACAACAGCTCGTCTTGCCAGTAAAGAAAGGGTCTTACTACCACTCTCCGTTCCTTTGCATCTTCCGGATGCGACGGAGCACCAAGTCGCGCTTGAGGCGACTGAGGCGGTCGATGAAGAGAATGCCATGGAGATGGTCGATCTCGTGCAGCATGGCGCGCGCCAGCAGTTCCGTACCCTCCACTTCAAAAAACTCCCCTTGAAGGTTCTGCGCCCGTACCTTCACCCAGGCATCGCGATGTACCTTTTCACGGATTTCGGGCAGAGAGAGGCAGCCTTCCTCCTCGAACTGCTTTCCGCGACGGTCAATCACGACGGGGTTGATCAGGACCAGTTTGTCCTCAGGCCGCTCGTGGTAGCTGATGTCGATCACCGTGATCTGTCGGGAGACGTCGACTTGAGGGGCGGCGAGGCCGATGCCTTCGGCGGCATACATGCTATCGAACATCTCGCTGACGAACTGAGCGAGCTCCGCATTGAACTCCGTCACTGGTTCGCCGGGCTTGAGCAACGTGGGATGCGGATACTTGATGACCGGATGGAGCTTGGGAGCCGAGCGAATGATGGCGTCCCGGATGGCGGCCCGGGAGCTGCGCCGGGAATCCTGGGTAATTGGTTGAACATCGGGCTGGGTCGCCATGGGCATATCTCACACGAACTCAGTGTAGCGGCTGGAATTCTGTTGAATCTAATCTAATAGGATCTTATCTGATCACAGTAACCAGCGTAGTTGCGGCGAAGCTCTTTCAAGCTATCGCCCCCGAACTTCTCCAGCACGCAGCGGGCCACGGTGAGAGCTACCATAGCCTCAGCGGCGACCCCCGCCGCAGGGACCACACAGACATCAGAGCGCTCATAGGATGCTTTGGTCGCCTCCCGGGTTTCAAAAGAAACCGAGCCAAGGGGTCTGCGGAGGGTCGAGATCGGTTTGAGATAGCCGCGGATGACCAAGTCTTCTCCGTTGGAGATGCCACCCTCCAATCCTCCGGCGTTGTTCTGTTCGCGGGTGAAACGGGTGAAAGCATCGGCTGGAAGTTCGCCCGCCGCAGCGTACCCAATCCTATCGTGGACCTGCGAACCGGGAGATTGTGCCGCTGTAACTCCGCGGCCCAACTCCACAGCCTTGACAGCCTGGAGGCTCATCACCGCCTGGGCCAGCAGGCCATCCAGGCGCTCATCCCAATTGACGTGGGTACCGACGCCTGGGGGAAGGCCGTGGACCACCACCTCGAAGATCCCTCCGATCGTGTCGCCAGAACGAAGCGCAAGATCCACCTCAGCCTTCATGCGGGCCTCTGACTCCGGGTCGACGCAGGCCAGCAGAACGTCTTCCCTCTGAGCCAGAGCCGAGATCTCGACAAAGGTTGCGGGGCGGGAGAGTTCCGCCGAGCCAACCCTCGTAACGTGGCTGGCAACCGCAACGCCGAGAGCCCGCAGAAGCATCTTGGCGAGCGCTCCGCAGGCTACGCGCGCAGCCGACTCCCTGGCCGAAGCGCGCTCCAGGATATAGCGGGCATCGGAGAAGTCATACTTGAGCGCCCCAGCCAAATCGGCGTGGCCAGGGCGCGGACTGGCCACAGCCTTGTGTTTTGCCGGGTCGCCGGACTCAACCGGCAGAATCTCCTCCCAGTTCTTCCAGTCGCGGTTGGCCAGCGTCATGGCGATAGGCGAACCGATGGTGTGACCGTGGCGCACGCCGGAGAGGATATGGGCGGAGTCGCGCTCGATGCGCATACGGCCTCCACGTCCGTAGCCTTGCTGGCGGCGCCAGAGCTCGTGATCCAGAAACGCCTGGTCTACGGGGACACCGGCCGGAAGACCACTGAGCAGGGCGACAAGCGATTCGCCATGGCTTTCGCCGGCTGTAGAGAAACGAAGCATCGAGATTCGATTATAAAGGTGATCGACCGCCGCTTTGGCATGCCCCGCGGAACTGCATCCGGCAACCGAATTTCGAAGGCCGATCTTTCCGCCTTTTCGGGGCCCCCACCGGGTTTACCGGCTGGGTTGGGCTGAAAATGCCACTGCGCCCCGCTCTCCGGATATCCACCGACACTGAAGAGGCAGTCACTCTCCCCCTCCCCTCTCGGTTGCCTTCTCAACCGTTCCTTTTCTCTTCGCTGCTCGGCTCTTCCCTACTTTGGAACGAGGCGAGCCATGCACGAGAGTTAAAGAGAGGACGGTCCATGCTGCGAACCCACTCCGTCATTTCGCTTGGGCTACGCCCGGCAGCCTGAGCGCCGGCGAACTCATTGCGCAGAGCCTGAAACTTGGCTTCAAGGTCATCCAAAGCGCTGAGCAGCATCGCCTCTGGGGTCATGGGGAGTTTGGGTGACCCAAACTCGAGCTTGCCGTGATGAGACAAGATCATATGCTCAATGAGCAGACGGAGCTGGGGAGGAAACTCCTTTCCCTTTGGGCCCAGAGCCGCCTCAGCGTTGATCGAGGCAATCTTCTGGTCGAGCATCTCCTGGGCGATCGAGATGTGGCCGACGAGCTGACCTTCCAGAGTGTAGTCAAAGGCTCCGGCCCAGCTTAGCTCGCGGATCTTGCCAATATCATGCAGGATGGCGCCGGCGACCAGCAGGTCGGGATCAACTTCCGGATAGAAGGGTACGGTCGCCCGGCAGAGACGGACCAGGGCGAGGACATGCTCCAGCAACCCCCCGATCCAGGCGTGGTGGAGACGTTTGGCGGCTGGCGCCTCCCGGAAAGCAGAGCCTATCTGGGGATCATCCAGAAAAGCCAGAACAAGACGGCGGAGGTGGCTATTGCCAAAGGCATCGACGTAGCCCCGCAGTTCGGCCGCCATGGCCGGGATCTCATACTGGCTGGTGGGAACAAAATCGGCAGTATCGATCTCGGAGGTATTGGCCATGCGAAGTTTGGAGATGGTGATCTGGTACTTGCCCTGATACTTCGAGATCTGCCCCTGGGCCTTTATATAACTGCCTACAGCGCAGTTGTGGAGCGCTTCGGCAAATTCGTCCCACATGCGGGCTTCCAATGAACCGCTCTTGTCGGCAAGGGTGAGAGCGAGGTATTGGCCGCCGCCCTTGCGATCTCGGGCACTGATGGCGGTCACCAGGAAGAAGCCAGTGATGGATTGGTTTTCAAACCGCGCGGCGTCGGCGACAAAGAACTCTTTCATGAGCAGAACTCAAGAATACGCCAACCAGGCGTGAAGCGTTCAGACGCAGGAGACAGCGAAGCGGCAACTGGGACGAAGTCCTCTGGCTGCCGCTTCCTGAGTGCTTTTGTCATCCTGACCGTGCTGTAATTACTGGGCTGTCGTGTTGCCCGAAGAAGCTGGCGCAATGGGCGCCGACAGCTCCGGGTTCACGGTGGGGGCGATCGTGTTGGGCGTCACCTGCTGCTGCTTCTTCTGCTTCGGCGCTTCCGTCATGCGCACCTTCGGCTGATTCTTTGGGCGCTTGGGATGCTTGATCTTCTTTTTGTGAACCGTATCTCCACTCAGACCGAGGGGAGCGGACTGCACCTTCTCCGAGGCACTCTCTTTCGGGGTGGCGATGATCGGCCGCATCTTTGCTTTGGCCTCAGCCTCGGCGAGCATCTTCTTGTCGTGACGTTCCTGGGCCTCGGATTCAAGATCCGAGTAACGGAACTTCTTGTGCGGGACCGCCTTGGGTGCAAAAGGATCGGCTAGGCCTTGATCCTCCTCCCCACTACCGGTGGTGATGGTGGAGTCCGCATCTTCGTCAGAGGCAAGAATCTGACCTGGCGCCGATCCGCTGACAGCCGAACCAGTCGAATTGTCCGAGGCGATCTCCGTAGAGGTCTGCGATAGAGATTTCTCTGGCGCCTGTCCAAAGCGAATCTTCTCGCGGCGAATCTTGTGGCGCTTGAAGTTCAGGTCAACCTTCTGCCCGGATTTGGCTTCGACCTTGGCAGCACGTTCCGCCTTCTTTTCCGCCAGGCGCTCGCGTGCTGATGCCAGCTCCTGCTGGGCGCGGTTGGCCTTCTCCTGCTCCAGACGCTGCTTTCTAATAACCTTCTTCTTGAGCTTGGGAGCGTCGTAGGCGGTGTAGGCAATCTCTGTCGTGGGTTTTAAAGCGGGGGCTCCTGTGTCTACAAAGCCGGGAGCGATCTGGATGTAGGCCTGCGAGCGCAGCTTTGTCAGGTAGGCGCGGAGAGCCGGCTGCAACTCGGAGAAGTACATCGCTTCCTGGACCTTCTCGTCGATTGCCGAGAGAGGCGGTACTCCGGCGTTCTGGTGGGAATCAATATGCAGAATGACGTATCCCTGCCGGGTACGGATCGGCGGCGTATTACCGCCAACCGGCAGCGGGAACGTCGCATTCTCCAGGACGTCACCGAGGGTACCGCGCTTGAAGTCGCCCAAGTCTCCGCCCGCCGAGGCTGTAGGACCGCCGGAGTACTGGCGAGCCAGTGCGGCAAAGTTGCCGCCAGCCTTGAGTTTGGCCGCCAGATCATTGGCGCGGGCCTGAGCCGCGTCGATCTGGGCCTGGGTGGGATTATCCGGAGTTGGAATCAGGATCTCGCTTAGGTGCACCTCCTCCGGGACCATGAAGTCCTGCTTGTGGGCATTGTAGTAGGCGAGTTCGTCCGCATGGGTCATATCCAGGTGGCTGCCGACCTGGTCGCGGACCACCTGCTGGCGAATGAGCTGTTCGCGGATGTGCTGCTTGAAATCTTGAAAGGAGACGCCCTGCTCGGTAGCCGCCTTCTCCAAAGCCTCCATGGACGGGAGGTTGTTGCGCTTGCGGATGTCATCCAGCTCCCGCATGGTCTCAGCATCCGCCGTGATGCCCAGTTCCTTGCCCTTAGAGAGCAGGAGTTGCTCATCGATCATGTCCCGAAGCAGGTTGCTCAAGCGGTCATCGAGGTCTGCCTGGGAGATGTTGTCTTGGCGCGCTTGCTG
>DAHWOF010000137.1 GCA_027335345.1 Granulicella sp.
CCTTACGCTCCCGCCATTCGGTTGGACAGAAGGGCGGCAGGTCGAGGTAGATGGCGCGGCCGGCCAGCGTCTCCGCCACCTGCTTCATCAGCAGGAGATTGGCCGATCCGGTCAGGATGAGATCGCCGGCGCGCCGGGCGCTGTCCACGGCGCGCTTGACCGCAAGCAAAATCTGCGGCGCGCGCTGCACCTCGTCGAGAATGACCGGCCGGGTGGAGAGCAGCGAATCGGGATTGCGCTCGGCCTGATCGAGAATGCCGACATCGTCGAGGGTGAAGTAGCTCCGTGCGGGCTCAATGGCTCGAGTCAGGGTGGTCTTTCCGGTCTGTCGGGCGCCGGTCAAGACCGTGACCGGCAAAACGCGCATGGCAGCGTTGAGGTTGTTGGCAAACCAGCGCGGCCTCATTCTGTCCATGCAGTGTAATAAATCATTTCATTGCGTGAAATGCAATAGCCGTCTCTGTTTTTCGGTCCTGGCTCATGGGCCACAGGGGATCCTCTTGTTGTGGAGGAGGTTGCGTGTATGAAACCGGAGATCGAGCGGCAAAGGCCGCCAGGCCAACGTGCCGCCAACCTGGCGCAGGTTGGGCGGATGTTCAGCGAGGCAATCTTCAATTTTGAATGCAGCCGAGTGCCTGCAAGCGCGGGATCCTATGAATCGTTCTTCGGCGATGGGAGTCAGTGGGGAGTCGGTTCGGGTTTGCGGGTGTCTGTTTTTAGTGGCGCTCTTCCGAGTGCTCGGCAGGACGGATGCAGTGATTCAGCAGGGCAGGCGCATGGAGACGCCGGCGGCGGCGATCTCTGCCTTGAGTTGGCGGGAGTCTGTGATGCCGAAGTGGAAGATGCTGGCCGCAAGAGCAGCGTCGGCTTTGCCGTGGAGGAAGACCTCGGCGAAGTGCGCGGCGGAGCCGGCTCCGCCGGAGGCGATGACCGGAATCTGCACGGCCTGGGAGACCAGCCGGGTGAGTTCGCAGTCAAAGCCGGCGCGGGTTCCGTCGTTGTCCATGCTGGTGAGCAAGATCTCGCCCGCGCCGCGCTGCTCGGCCTCGATGGCCCAGTCCAGGACGCGGCGGCCGGTGGGCTTTCTGCCCCCGGAGACGTAGACCTCGGCCTGGGCGACGGGGTCGCTGGAGTTCTGGGCGCGGCGAGCGTCGATGGCGACGATGACCGCCTGGGCTCCGAAGCTGGAGCCGATCTCGGCGATCAGCTCCGGGCGGGCGATGGCGGCGGAGTTGATGCTGACCTTGTCGGCGCCGGCGTCAAAGACCGCGCGGGCGTCCTCGGCGGAGCGAACGCCGCCGCCCACGGTGAAGGGCACGAAGAGCTCGGCCGCAGCTCGCTTGACGGTCTCCAGGATGGTTCCACGGCCCTCGTGGGTGGCGGTGATGTCCAGGAGGACGATCTCGTCGGCCCCGGCGCGGGCGTGGCGATGAGCCAGCTCGGCCGGGTCGCCGGCATCCACGATGTCGACGAACTGGATGCCCTTAACGACGCGTCCGTTGTGTACGTCCATGCAGGCGATGATGCGTTTGGTGAGCATGCTGTTTCTCCAATCTTGCGTTGCGGCAGAGATCTGTGGGCGATGTTTCCGGGCGTAGAGGCTGCGCGAAGGATGGTGCGTCCAAAGGGCTTTCCCAGTTGAGGCGATGACGCTCTGGAGCGTGGTGGGCGCTAGAGGGCGAGGAAGTTTTTGAGTACCTGAAGTCCGACCTCGGCGGATTTTTCAGGGTGGAATTGAACGCCCATGACGTTGTCGCGCTCGACGGCAGCGGTAAAGGCTCCAGCGTAGAGGGTCTGGGCCGCGGTGTCTGCGGAGAGCGGCGCGCGCCAGGAGTGGGTGTAGTAGACGTAGCTGCCGGAGGGGATGCCGGAGAGCAGGCGGGAGCCGGGGCGGATGGACTCCAGCGAGTTCCAGCCCACGTGCGGAGATTTGATGCGCTGCCCGCCCAGGGCTGCGGGGAAGCGCTCGCAGTGGCCAGCGAAGCAACCCAGGCCGGGGGTCTCCGGAGCCTCCGTGGATCCCTGATAGAGCCACTGCAGGCCGACGCAGATGCCCAGGAACGGGATGCCCGCGGTGATGGCCTGACGGATGACGGCGGTGAGGCCGAGGGTGTGGAGCAGCTCGGTGGAGCGGAAGTGGCCGACGCCGGGAAGAAGGATCTTGCTGGCGTGGAGCAGATCCTGGGGCGACTGGGTGACGACCACGTTTTGAGCGCCGAGAAAGCGCACGGCTTTGACGACGCTGGTGAGGTTGCCGGCCTGGTAGTCGATGATGGCGATCATAGCAGGCCTTTGGTGCTGGGCAGCAGCTCGCGCATGCGCTGGTCGCGCGAGCAGGCTCCGCGCAGGGCGCGGGCGAAGGCTTTGAAGATGGCCTCGATCTTGTGATGGTTGGAGCGGCCGTACATGGTCTTGACGTGGACGTTGGCTTTGGCTCCGCGGGCGAAGCCGTCGAAGAAGTCGGTGACGAGCTCGGTCTGCAGGTCGCCGACGACAGGGACGGTGACCTGATCGTCGACCACATAGGCGACGCGGCCGGAGAGATCGACGGCGGCGACTGCCAGGGTCTCATCCATGGCCATGACGAAGTAGCCGGCGCGCAGGATGCCCTTCTTGTCGCCCAGAGCGTCGGCGAAGGCCTCGCCCAGGGCGATGCCGACGTCTTCCACGGTGTGATGCTGATCGACGTCGAGGTCGCCGACGCAGTTGAGTTGCAGGTCAAAGCCGCCGTGGCGGGTGAAGAGCTCCAGCATGTGGTCAAAGAAGCGGATGCCGGTGGAGACCTGGTAGGCTCCCTGGCCGTCGATGTTGAGGCGGAGGGAGATCTTTGTCTCGGTGGTATTGCGCGCGAGGGTAGCGGTACGCTGCGGCTCGGCGGGGAGTGGGGATGGGTTGGCTGCTGGCTGTGAGTCGCTCATGCTCTTCCTTTACCTTCTGCTGGAGTCCAATTCATTTCTGCAAGCGACTCACGCAGAGCCGCGATGCCGCGGGTGACATGCTCTTCCACACCAACTGTGATGCGGACGTAGCCCTCGCAGCCGGGGTCAGAGGAGCGATCGCGGAGGAGGACGCCGCGGCCGCGCATCAGGCTGCAGAGCTGCCGGTGACGGGGGCCGATGTCCATCAGGACGAAGTTGGCGGCGCTGGGCCAGGTTCTTACCTGAAGTTCGCGGAGGGCGGCGAAGATGCGTTCCCGTCCTACGCGGATCTGCTCGGCGTACCAGTCGATGTAGGCGTCGTCGGCGACGGCGTCCGGCAGAATCGCCAGGGCGACGCCGTTGACGTTGTAGGGGGAGCTGACCTTGCGCAGGTAGCGGATGAGCTGCGGGTCGCCGGCCAGCATGCCGATGCGCAGGCTGGCCAGCCCGTAGGCTTTGGAGAAGGTGCGCGCGACCATGAGGTTGGGCGTGGTGGCGAGGTCGCCGAGGGTGGTCTCGCCATGGAAATGGAAGTAGGCCTCATCCACCAGAATTACCGCCTGCGGTGCGGCTGCTGCGATGGCCAGCAGGTGTTCGCGGCGGATGGTGGCTCCGGTGGGGTTGTTGGGTGAGGCGAGGATGATCAGCCGCGTCCTGGGGGTGATGGCGGCAAGAAAGCGCTCGAAGGGGAAGCTGAGCGTATCGTCGGCCTGGATGCGCCGCAGTGCTGAGGTCATCAGGCTGATGGAGACGTCATACATGAAGAAGGTGGGGGTGCAGATGAGGGCCTCGTCGCCTTCATCCAGAAAGGCGCAGGAGACCAGATGAATGGCCTCATCGACTCCATTGGTCAGGATGAGTTGATCAGGCTGGAGGCCAAGATGCTGTGCCACGGCGCGCTCCACCGGCTCGCGCTCCGGGTAGATGGTGAGCTCCTCGGCGGTGATCTGGCGCAGACGGCGCAGCACGGCGGGGCTGGGGCTGAAGGTGTTCTCGTTGAAGTCCAGGCGCAGGGCGCTGCGGCCGGCCAATGGCGGGTGGTACTCCGGCATGGCCAGCACGGCGGGACGCGGTTGCGGAGTTTTGGGCTCTTGACCGGCGGCGCTCATCGCATCCTCACCCGCACGCTCTCGGCGTGTCCCTTCAGCCCCTCAGCCTCCGCGAGCGCGATGGTGTGAGGGCCGATCTCGCGCAGCGCTTCCAGGGTGTAGTGCTGGACGGTGATGATCTTGACGAAGTCCAGAACGCTCAGGCCGCCGCGAACGCGGCCAGTGCGTCCGGTGGGCAACACGTGATTGGGGCCGCTGACGTAGTCGCCCATGGACTGTGGGGTGTGATGGCCGATGAAGACGGAGCCGGCGTTCTTGACCCAGCGCAGATCGGCTCCGGTATCGACGGTGAGATGCTCCGGGGCCAGGCGGTTGGTGAGCGCATGCGCTGCTTCGGCGGTTCTGGTGAGGAAGGCAAAGCCCTGCTGGGCGAGAGACTGAAGGGCGAGGGGGTTGTTCTGCGACTGGCGCTTGACCTCCAGCACGACCTCCTCGGCCAGGTCCGGCTGGCTGGTGATCAGGACGGCCAGCGCCTCGGGGTCGTGCTCGGCCTGGGCGACAAGATCGGCGGCGATCCCGGTAGCGTCTCCAGCTTCGCTGGTGACCACAATCTCAGTGGGTCCGGCGGGCATATCGATGCCGATATGGTGAGACACGGCCAGCTTGGCTGCGGTGACATAGAGATTGCCCGGACCGACGATCTTGTCTACCGTTGCGACGGTCTCTGTGCCGTAGGCGAGCGCTGCGATGGCCTGCGCTCCGCCGATGCGGTAAAACTCGGTGATGCCGGCGAGGTAGGCTGCAGCCATCGTCTCGCGCGCCGGTTGCGGAGAACAGACGACGATGCGTTCGACCCCGGCGACCTGAGCCGGGGTTGCGGTCATCAGCAGGGTAGAGGGAAGGGGATAGCGGCCGCCGGGAACGTAGCAACCGACCGATTGCAGGGGGCGAACGATCTGGCCAACCTCCATGCCTTCGCTGGGCCGAAGGCTCCAACCATGGGGGAGCTGCTTTTCGGCAAATGCGCGGATGTTGGCCTGGGCCAGCCGCATGGCGGCGCGGAGCTCTTCGCTGGTTGTCTCCCAGGCCTCTTGCATCTCCTCGCGGCTGACCAGCAGCGGCTGGTCGAAGCGGAGGCCATCGAACTCAATGGCAAAGGCGCGCAGCGCAGAGTCTCCGGCGCTGCGCACTTCGGACAGGATGTTGCGTACGACCGGCTCGACCCGGGCGGTATTGGCGGCGCCTCTCCGCTCAAGTTGCTGAAGGACAGCCTCCGCAGCCGTTGCGCCATCGCCGAACGTCTTCAAAATCTTCATGATATTTTCTGAACCTTCTTTCCGGGACGATGCGGGCAGAGTCGCCTGGCTATAAGACGACTTTACTGAGGGCGTACTCGACGATTCCGGTTCCGCCTGCCGCCTTGAGCCGAGGGATGACGTCGCGTACCCGATGGCTCTCCAGGATGGTGTTCAGTGCGACCCATTCCTCATCGCGGAGATGGGAGATGGTGGGGGAGTTGAGCGCGGGCAGGACGCTCAGGACAGCGTCCAGATGGATCTTGCGCACGTTGAGCATCAAGCCGACCTGGTTTTGCGCATCCATGGCTCCGTTGAGCATCAATGAGAGGGTCTCGATCTTGGATCGCTTCCAGGGATTCTTCCAGGAGTCCTGATTGGCGATGAGCTGCGTTTCGGACTCCATGAGGGTCTCGATAATGCGCAGGCGATTGGCGCGCAGCGAGCTGCCCGTTTCGGTGACCTCCACGATGGCGTCGGCCAGCGTGGGGGGCTTGACCTCGGTGGCGCCCCAACTGAACTCCACCTGGACGGGAATCTTCTTTGCCGCGAAGTAGCGCTTGGTGTACTCGACCAGCTCGGTGGCGATGGTCTTGCCGGCGAGGTCTTCAGGCTTGTAGAAGGGCGAGTCCTCCGGAACGGCCAGGACCCAGCGGACCGGAACTCGCGATTGCTTGGAGTAGGTCAGCGAGGAGACGCGCTCGACCGTAGACTGATTCTCCAGGATCCAGTCGTTGCCGGTGAGGCCGGCATCCAGGGCGCCGTGCTCTACGTAGCGGGCCATCTCCTGAGCGCGCACCAGCATGCACTCGATCTCCGGATCGTCGATGGAGGGAAAGTAGCTGCGGCCGCTGGCGTAGATGCGCCACCCGGCGCGCTCGAATAGGGCGATGGTTGCGTCCTGCAGGCTGCCCTTGGGAATTCCTAGTTTGAGCTTGTTCTTTTGTGACATTGCTTATTGGTTCCCTTTCCTGGCGGCCGCGAAGGTGAGCGGTTTGGTGAAGCAGCTAACGGTTCCCTCATGGCAGACCAGGCCATCGCCCTCCACCTCGACCTGGAAGAGGAGAGCGTCGTTGTCGCAGTCGGTGGATGCGGTGATGACGCGAAGACGATTGCCGCTGGTCTCGCCCTTCATCCAGAGCTTGGAGCGGGTGCGGGACCAGAAAGTGACATAACCGGTCTCGGTGGTTTTGCGATAGCTCTCTTCATTCAGAAAGCCGAGCATGAGAACCTGGCCGGTGCGGGCGTCCTGCACGATGCCTGCGACCAGGCCGCCGTCCTTGGCGAAGTTGATGCGGATGAGTTCTGTTGTCTCAGTCATGGGTTCCTTTTGAGTCGGTTGGAGTGTTGCTGAGCACGATGCAGGCGAACAGCAGAAAGCCCGCTCGCGGTAGGCGCGTCAGCGGGCTTTTGAGGATCTTGAAGGGGCGAGATTACTGATCTATTTCGCCACATCGAAGACAACCGCCGACACGCTGTTCGCGTGATGATGGTGGTGTCCGTGATGATGTAGCTGAATACTCACTAAAGCTAGGCTAGCGGCAATGGGCGAGGAAGTCAATGCCGGCTCGAAACAGGGTGGATCGAGGCTGGGATTGAAGCTGGACTTCCCACCGGCTCAAAGCTGGACCGTCCGTCGAGCGCGATGCGCACCTCTCCGGTGCCAATGTTATAGACCCAGCCCGAAATCGTGAGCTGGCCTTTAGCCATAGCTCCAGCTACGGAAGGATGGGTCTTGAGGTGCTGCATCTGGAGAAGAACATTCTGCTCGGTGAGGACCTCTATCAGGCTGGAGGGAACGCCGTTCTGCACGGCTCGCTGGTGCAGAATTTCGGCGACTGAGAGAGCGGCGTGAGCGTTGTGCATCCAACGTTGTACCGTGGGCATCTTGGCGATGGACTCCGGTTCCAGCAGCGCCTGCATGGCTCCGCAGTTCAGATGGCCGCAGATGACGATATGTTGGACGCCCAGAGAGCCAACGGCAAATTCGATGACGGCGCTGACGCCGCCCAGCATCTCGCCGTAGGCGGGTACCAGGTTCCCGATGTTGCGGGCGACGAAGATCTGGCCGGTTGAGGAGTTGGTGATGGCTACCGGATCGATGCGTGAGTCCGCGCAGGCGATGAAGAGCGTGTGGGGCGATTGCTTCTCGACCGCCGCCTGCGCGTAGACGGTTGCCTGCGGAGGATACACCTCTGCCTGGAAACGCCGCACTCCGGCTCTGAGCTGTTCAAGAATCTCGTCCACCTCGGCTCCTCTCAAAAATGATCTCATTAAGCCAGGCAGAAGACTGCGCAGGGTAAAGTTGAAAGACAGTGAGGAGGCAGGCGAGGAGTTCGATGACGGATCGAGGGTTTGTGCTCAAGCTGTGTTGTGCCGACGTTCCAGGATTGGTTGCCGAAGTCTCCACGTACTTGTTTGAGGCCGGTTGCAACATCCTGGAGGCGCAGCAGTACAACGATGTGGATACCAGCCGCTTCTTCATGCGCATCCGGTTTGAGGCGATCGAGGGCAGGAGTGAGGTGAACGCAGAGAGGCTGCGCGTGAACTTCCAGCCCATCGCCGATCGCCGCGGCATGGAGTGGACGCTGCAGAGCTGTGAGGCGCACAAGCGCGTGTTGATCCTGGTCTCCAGGCAGGATCATTGCCTTACCGATCTACTCTATCGGCATCGTCTGGGCGAGCTGAAGATGGAGGTGACGGCGGTGGTGTCCAACCATCCGCGCGAGGCTCTGCCGAGACTTGATCTGGATGGAGTTCCCTTCCATTATCTTCCGGTGACCAGCAGCACCAAGGCGGAGCAGGAGGCGTTGCTGTGGGGGCTGATCCAGTCCACCCGCTCGGAGCTGGTTGTGCTGGCTCGCTACATGCAGGTGCTGTCTGACGATCTGGCCACGCGGCTGGAGGGCCGATGCATCAATATTCATCACAGCTTTCTGCCGGGATTCAAGGGCGCAAAACCTTACCACCAGGCGCATCAGCGCGGGGTGAAGCTGATCGGCGCTACATCCCACTTTGTGACGGGAACGCTGGATGAAGGGCCGATCATCGAGCAGGACGTGGAGCGAATCTCCCATAGCGACACGGTGGAAGACCTGGTTCAGAAGGGACGGGACATCGAGCGCCGGGTTCTGGCCAAGGCGGTAAGAGCGTACCTGGACGACCGGATCATGCTCAATGGCTCAAAGACGGTGGTCTTCGAGGCGTGAGCGGGAAGAGATTCTCTCGGGGGCGGAGCGGGTTGGAATGAAGCGCGAGAGGCCCCGGTTCCGCGCGTAGAGGTTGGCGTCTAGAAGATCCGCACCTTGGCCAAGCCCTGGCTTCCCGGCGACAGCTTGAAGGAGAACACGTGCGTGGCAGCGTCGTAGGCGAGTCCGGTGGCGGAGCCGAGCGGAGCCTGCACCCGCGGCCGGCGTCGGGAGAAACCGGTAAGGACTACGGAGCTCTCCTGCTTGGCGAAGACCACGGTGGCCTGGACGACGTTCGTATTGCTCACGCTGACAAAGCGTTTGCGCGCCAGCGGAACGATTCTGCTCACATCGCCGAGCAGAGCGATTCCGCGCTGATTAACCGGAGCCAGGATCTTGTAATCCCAGCCGTTGAAGTAGTGGAAGGGCAGTGCGCCGTTGGCCGGGATCAGGGTTCCTTGTTGTTGCCGCCAGTCCCAGACATAGACGGAGCCCTGGACGCCAAGCGACGATAGGCTGGTAGCGGCGTCCGGAGAGTTGGCTGCTGTGTTCTTTGCGGTGCGGGGATAAGAGAAGACGTAGGTCTCGGTAGCGGACCCGAAGCTGGTTCGAGTGGTGGCGATCATGGGAGTCCGGGCAGAGCCGGCAGAGGCGTCGGCGATGTAGACGCTATCTGTAGGAACCAGCGGAGTGTCTGGCTTCAGGATCACCGAGTCTGCGCGCAACGCCTTCCGCAGGTTGACGGCATCGATGCCGTCCAGTGGATCGCCGGTTCCTACCGGGCCGGCGGACAGGGTGGAGAGCACCAGATTGGAAAGCTCGGAGCTCATGAAGACATCTGACCAGGGCCAGAGCCCAACGGCGTGGGCCAGTTCGGAGGTGTAGAGAAAGTTGTCATAGCGGGCGGGAAGAAAGTGGTCGTCACTGACCCGAATGGTGCGAAGGTTCTGGAACTGCGTGCTGGCCATGAAGTATCCAGGAAGGGCCATGCAGTACTGGATGCCGATATCCTGAGCGGCCATGCTGTTGGCCATCTCGTGGAGAAAAGCGCGAGCCTGAGAGATGTCGATGGCGGGGCGAGCGTTTTGATTGAGCCAGTCCTGTTCGTAGACCACCACTCCACCGTCGTGCAGGTAGCTTGCCGTGGAACTCCAGAAGCGCGGATCGATGATGACGTTATCCGACATCCTGTATTGGTTTCGGTACGGGCTGGTCTTGGCGATCCAGCGCGCATGGGTCACCAGAGGGAGTTGCAGGCGCTGGTGAAAGCTCGCCAGCCCGTCGGGAAAGATGGTGGGATCAGCGCGATAGATCATCGCTCCGTTGTCGCCTGCGGCGGAGAAGCCCTTGTGCTTGGGATACCACCAGCTATCAAGCTGCATATAGCCCAGCGGCACTCCGATCTGCCGGAAGCGGTCGCGAAGCGCCAGCAGCGTCCCCTCGTAGCCAAGCGAGGGAATGAACTTGTAGTAGTAGGTGGCTCCGTTGTCCGTCCAGTAGCCGAAGCGCTTCAGAACAACGTCGGCATCGTTGGCGACAGGCGTCTTGCGGTTGATTCTTTGCAGTATCTCTCCCCACGCATTCTGCGTGCGCGTGATGCCGTTGCCGAAGACCAGCCACGTGCCGTGAGTGAAGCCGGTGGGGAGAGAAGCGATGCTGGAGGAGATGCCGCTGGTCATCGTTATCTGCTGCGCCGATGTCTCGGGCGTCGCCACCAGCTCGGAGACCAGGAAGTTGTCTGCCGGCGAGAGGAGGAACGTATTCCCGTGCGGGTCAAAGAAGACCCACGGACCTTGTGAGTCCAGTTTGCCGAAGTCGATGGGAGAGAAGGTCGTGACGCGGTAGCTGAAACGAAGCAGGCTGTCTGGCACACCAGAGAAGCTCGGGAAGGGGGTGGTGTTGGGATCGGCGCCGCGATGCTCGTCCAACAACAAGACTGCCTGGCGAGCAGGGTAGAGACGGAGGACGGCAGTCCGGCTGCCTTCCGCATAGGAGGCTTCGATCTCCTGATAGGCTCCCACGGCATCGGCGCCGGAGGCGGTGCGGATGGAGTCTGTGTGGCCCGGCAGGTTCCCGGTGAGAGCTAGGTGCATAGCAGCATTGCGAAGGGCGTAGACCCCGGTGGGCTCAAGGCTGACCGCGAGGCCGGGACCGCGAAGGGTTGCTCCCAGATCTGAGGAGGGCTGGGTCGCAGGGCGAGGAGCAGCCTGGCTGAGGCCGGCTTGGGAAAGAGCGGTCCATCCCAGGCAGATGGTGAGCAGCATGATCTTCATAAGGACACCCCCCTGATTGGCAACGTCCTTTATTCTGGTGGAGCAGAGATGCCACTGTAAAGCGCTAAAGGATTCTGTTCGGGCGCTTCTTCGCCGGAGCGTCTCAAGTAAGGATTAGGCGCGGCGCCTGGAGCCGGACGTGACTCCCAAAGGTTGCGCAGGGAAGGAGGTTCGTTGAGACGAATCGCACAGATCATTCAGCTCAGGCCCGAAGATGAAGCCGAGTACATCCGTTACCACCAGCAGGTCTGGCCAGCGGTGCTGGCCACCATCGCCCGGTGCAACATCAAGAACTACAGCATCTTTCTGCGCAACGGCCTGTTGTTCGGCTACTTTGAGTATCACGGGACGGACTACGAGGCGGATATGCGGTTGATGGCGGCCTGCCCGGAGACGCAACGCTGGTGGAGCATCATGGACCCAATGCAGCAAAGGATGCCGGATGCGCAGCCGGGAGACAAGTGGAGTGAGATGCGTGAGGTCTTTCACTTTGATCCCGGTCCAGCCGAACAGCCTCAGGACCGCTGAGAGTTCGGTCTGCCTGTGGATGATACGGATTGACGCCGGAAGCTATAGTGGCGCGACTATTTGGCGGAGTAGAGGTCAGTCCTCACAACTTTGGGAATAGTGTGTCTATTGACAGGCAACGTCCATCTTCCGTAAGGTTCGAATCGATGGATGCTCTCTCAAAAGAGGCTGTATCAAATGCACGCGGGGGTGCAAGCGGCTGTTTCAGAGAGAGGTGAGGAGCCGAAGATGTTTCGTGCAGGCGTCGTGTTTCTATTGGTCGTAGCCGCCTGCATCCCATGCGGGATGCAGGCGCAGATGGGGAATCCAGCCAACGGTCCCACGAAGATTCCGATCGACCAACTGGATGTAGCGCGCACCGCGGATGCTCTGACCCTTGAGTCGACAGTTCATTCTCCGCTGCCGGAACAGTACATCTGGACCAAGAAGGCTGCGGCTGGGAGTGTCCGGGGAAAAGGCCGAATGGCGGAAGGGTTGAGTGATCTGGGATCGCACTACTTCCGGCGCACGTTTACGCTCTCGCAGGTTCCAGACCAGGCAGAGATGTACGTTGCCGGTCCCAGTGAGGCGACGATCTATGTGAATGGCCAGAAGGTGGGTCAATATCAGCTCGACCCCTCCTTCCCGATGGGTATCCGGGTCTATGCGTGTGATGTCACCAAGGCCCTGCAGGCGGGGAGCAATGTGGTGGCGATTGAAGCCACGCGAGGGCCGCAGGTGGGTGGTCACGAAGTGATGGCGGTAAAGATTTTGCCGTCCGCTCTGGGAGTGAGCGCGGCGCCGCTGCTGATCAGCGATGCGCACTGGAAGGCGAACATGCAACTCACTCCGGGGTGGCAGAATCCGGGGTTCGACGACAAGGGATGGGGAGCAGCCCGTAGTCTGGGCGGCGTGGAGAGCTCCTACGAGTTCTTCCAGTGGAACGCGGATGCAGGGATGTATGCCTGGCCGGGCTATGATGGCATCTCGCCGTTTCTGGGCCACTATTCCCTGAACCCGGAGAGCTTGAAGGATGTTTCCAACGGAGCAGGCCAGATCGCGCACCCGGAGGCGCTGACGCTGGGCGGATCGAACTTCCAGGTGGAGTTGCCCAAGGCGCGCCTGAGCAGCTTCGACGCGCCGTCGATTTTGGTGGACTTTGGGCGCGAGGTGGCCGGCCGGCTGGAGCTAGACTCCAGCACGTCCTCACCGATGGATGTGACGGTGCAGTATGGCGAATCGGAGATGGAGGCGCTGCACGATCCTTATCTGGGCGTCGATCCGGTCCACGTGGCTGCGAATGGCACAGCCTATGGCCCCAAGAGCGCCTTCCGCTATGCGCTGGTGCGCTTTGTGGGCGGCAGGCAGATGAGCTTCAAGGCCATTCGGTTGGATGGCATCGCCTATCCGGTCACCTATCAGGGCTACTTTGACTCCTCGGATAAGCAGTTGAACCTGATGTGGGCGATCGGCGCCTACACCGCGCACCTGTGCATGCAGGACGACATCTGGGACGCGCCCAAACGGGATCGTGGTCGCTGGATGGGTGATCTGGATGTGAGCGGACGCACGATCGAGGATGCCTTCGGCGGCAACTTCCTGATGGATGACACGCTCGATCATCTGCTGGGAACCAATCCCGTTCGCAGCGACGTGAATGGCATCCCGGGATACTCCGCCTTCTGGCTGACCGGTGAGAAGGAGTACTTTCTGCACACGGGTTCGATGAAGCAGTTGCAGCAGACCCATGCCCGCATGGTGCAACTGCTGAACTACATGGAGCTGGAGATGAACCGCCGCAACCTGTTTGCGGACAAGAACCACGCGTGGACCTTTGTGGACTGGTCTCCGGAGCTGAGCGGAGACACGCCGCTGACGCGGATGGCGACCCAGTTCGAGTTCTACGCCGCCTTCAAGGATGGAGCCTATCTGCTGCGGCAGTTGAATGACGGCGCCAACGCGCAGAAGTTTGCGGCAGAGGCTCAGAAGCTAAAGACAGCAGCCCAGCAGTATCTAAAGGACGCATCGGGAAGCTATGGGGACCGGTGGCAAACAAACGCCTATGCGGTGCTCTCCGGCGTGGCGGATCCCTCGCAGTATCCGGCGATCTGGAAAGATGCTCTCTCCAGCGTGGGACATATCAAGTACAACCCCTTCATCATTACGCCTTACTACAACTACTACGTGGTCAGCGCCATGGCCAAGATGGGACATCGGCAGTCGGCGCTCAACTGGATACGGCAGTACTGGGGCGGCATGACCCAGGAAGGAGCCACGAGCTTCTGGGAGGGGTATGACCCTGCGTGGTATAAGGGCATTGACTTTCATGCCTCGCTGCAGGCCGACAACATGTCCGGTTACCGGGTGAGCCTGGCGCACGGATGGTCCAGTGGTGTGACGCCCTGGCTCATGGAGCAGGTGATCGGCATCAAGGCCACCGGGCCCGGATTTTCCACGGTGAATATCCGTCCGGACCTGATTGATCTCTCCTGGGCCGAGGGCGGAGAGCCGACGCCACGCGGGATGCTGAAGGTGAGCATCCACAAACAGGATGGTTATACCACGGAGGTGGATCTTCCTGCGGCGACCACGGCGACGGTCTCTGTGCCTGTCTCGGCGCCAACCTCCCAGGTGGAGGTGAACGGCAAGCCCATGACTGTGCGCTCCGCGGAGGGCGGCGCGAGGGCGGTCCTGGTATTGAGCGCTTCCGGTCAATATGTGATCCACAGCCGGTAGCGCGGCTGTGGATCTTTCGCTTTCTCCATGTGGGTGGATCTCCGGGAGCGGGCTTGTGGTAGCGTCTTCCCCAATGAAAACGCCACTGCAAGCTATCTTCGGGGACTCATCAACCCTGAAAATGCTATAGCCTGACGGCGGTTCAGTTCGCGTTTGTGTGTGCTGCATCTTGGAGGCTCTGCTCTTCGATCCTCTGACGCAGCGCCAGCACAAGCTTCTGTGTTCCCGAGTGCCGGTGACGCCAGGGCTGTTGATCTGCCCACAAGACATCCGATGTTTTGGGGTCCACCACCTGCATGAGGGTGAACGTCCGGGTGATGGTGGTAGCGCCGTCCGGGACCATGCCATAGGTGTAGGCCTTGGTCTGGGAGTTGTACAGGGAGACAAACCCGGAGCCGCTTCGTTGCCGATGAGACTCGTTGAGGGCGAAGACGAGAAGCACATCGGCGTGCTCTTTAGAGTCCACAATCTGATAGCGCCCCCAGTTCTTCAGTTGCGTGTAGGCTCTATCCGCGATGGCAGGGTCGTTGGTCTGGTTCTGGATATAGACAGTCGTTGCCTTCATGACCTTTGCGGGCAGCGGGGCGTGCTGGGTCCGCTGCTTGTTTCTGCCCAGGGCAAAGGCCGTCAAGTTCGTGATCAAGAGCGTGACGGCAAGAAGACCACGGAGGCGAGGGCAAAGGCTCGACCGCCCTCTCCGCGGCTGCCGTGGCTCCGGCCAACCTTTGTTGTTCTCCATCGCCTTTTCTCCTTTATGACTGGTTATCGTCAGTTCGCGGAAAAGTGTGAGTTCAGGAATGACGTGGCTGCTCGGCTTCGCCGCGTGAGCGGTGGTCTTCCGGTTTGTCCAGGGAGATGGGATTTCTCTGGAAGAGGCGCAGGCGCGGGAGATGCCGATCGTTGAGACGGACCGCTTGCTGTCTACCCGGAGGGTGTTTTGCGGACTCACGGCGGATTGCCGAGCTCTGCCGAGTGGCGCGGCCAGGGTTTTCTGGTTGATGTATGATGTTTGATGCGTGATGCTGCATCGGGAGGGCCGGTTATGCGCACGACGGTCGCAATCGACGATGATGTGCTTGCGGCAGCCAGAGAGCTGGCGAGGATAGAACACAAGAGTGTCGGTGAGGTGCTGTCCACGCTGGCGCGGCGTGCGCTCCGTCCTGCCGAGGCCAGCCGCAAGACTCGGAATGGCGTGCCCTTGTTGGCGGTCCGTCCGAACTCCCCGCGCGTCACCTCAGAGCTGGTGCATCAGTTGCGCGAGGAGTTGCTGTGACCCACTTTCTGCAGGATGTGAATGTGTTGATCGCGCTGATGGATCCTGCGCATGTTCAGCACGACAGGACGCACGAATGGCTTGGCCGGTTCGGCAAGAGGGCCTGGGCAACTTGTCCGCTGACCGAGAACGGCGTGCTGCGGATTGTGGGGCACGCCCGGTATCCCAACTCCCCAGGGACGCCGGCGGCGGTGGCGGAGTTGATGGCAGCCTTTGTGGCGCATCCGGGGCATGCGTTCTGGCCGGACGCTTTTACGCTGTTGGATCGTCAGCGGGTGGATGCGGCACGCCTGTTGGACTCCGCACAGGTGGCGGATAGCTATCTGCTTGCGTTGGCTGCGTCGCATGGCGGGAAGCTGGCGACCTTCGATCGGCAGCTTGTTGCCGATGCTGTGATGAATGGGCAGCAGAGTCTGCATATCATTCAGTGAGCTTTGCGGCCACTGTGTATGCTGTACCAGATGCAGAGGCGCCGCTCCCGGAGTATCGCCGGGAAGGTTGCGAGGGCATACGGTGCAGAGGATTTTGTGCGTGTGGTGCGGGAGATGAAGGCAACGCCGCAGGTGACGAGGAACGATAACGAACGCAACCGCGATTCTGGTCTCCAAGCGACGCTTCGGGCCGGATACGCTGTCAGCCTGAGCCGACGCTGACTCCCGGGCGTAAAGGCGTGTTCCCGCCAGCGTGTTGCAGCCTCATACCATCTTGTAGAGGGGTATGGCTCGCAAAGCTTCAATCCGAAGAGGCGTATCAGGCCCTTGCCGGTCGACAGGGAGCTTCTGGCGGCGCTGATAGAGCGAGTTCGGTATGGCGGTAACCCTGAGCACAAGATGAATCCTGGAGATTTTGGGCTGGATCCTCCGTCGTCTCCACGACCGGACAAGACTCTATGCGATGGCACGGGAATCTTTGAGAGAAGCAAGGCGGTCGAGTTATTGCAGGAAGGGGTTCGGCGTGGACTTATCAGTGTTCAGGAACGGGACGGGTTGCCGCAAAACGTCTGGGCAGTTACCCTCGACGGGATACCGCTGGAGGCACAGCTTGAGAACCAGGTTGAGGCAACGTACCATGGGTATCCGATGCCCCCTGGCGATCCGCTGAGCCGAGAGGTGTTAAGGCGCTGGAAAACTTATGAGTCATGAATTCGAGATCGAGATTACCAACTGGCTGACCGGTGGTGTGGGCGAGCCGGAGGTCCGGGAGACGACGGCGGAGATTTCGATTCGGGTGGGGCCCTATTGCGCAACGGAAGCCGAGGATCGCCCGGCTCGCAGCGTGCGAAAGTCGGTGCGCGCGTCCGCCTATCTTCTGGCTTCGTGGTTTGCTTCGAATTGGTGGCGGCTGCGGTGGGAGCCGGAGAGGACGTCGCCGGGAGCCGGTTCCCAAACGTTGGATTGGGATATGGGCCACAAGCTCGGAGCAAGCGGGGGTGGGTACGTCTGGCCGCCGCTGACGTTTTCGAGCGACGGATATCATTTGCTCGTCCACTGCGAGGGGCGGGAGAAGGAGCTGGGCGAGTCGCTCTCCCCGATACGCTACCTCAACTCCTTTACCACCCAGGTTGAGGTATCCAGCTTTGAGCGCGGCGTCTCGACCCTTGTGGAGCAGGTACTGGCCCGCCTGGATGCAATAGGGATTCATAACAGTCCACTGCGTGCGCTGTGGATGGAGGTACGCAGGGAGCGCACCGACAAAACGTTGGAAGCGAAGCGAAAGATGGAGGCCCTGTTGGGCGTCGATCCGGATGAACAAGAAGGCTTGATCGAGGAGATCTTGAAGTGGCAGGGAACAACCGGTAGACAGGCCTTAGGGGAAATCGCTGCTGCAAGTGAGGCATCCGATATCGAGGCCAATTTGAGAGCGACGGCGGATGCTGCGGAGTCCGTTCGGTTGTCTGTACGGATTGCGAAGTATGGAAGAATCAGGAGCGAATTGGCTGACAAGGGTTCGCTTTCGAGTGCCGTCCCGTGGAAGTTGGGGAGGGATGCGGCAGCCATTGTGCGGAGCGCGTGGGGATTGGGAGATAGGCCAGTTACGAACGGCGATATCGCCGCTTCGCTCCATTTGGACGAAGCGGAGTTCGAGGACGTCCAATCGAATGTCCCTATGGTTGTTGGCATTCGTGGGTCTCGTGAAGAGGAGCTTAAGTTATTGCTAAAGCGGAAGCATCCGGACCGGCTACGTTTCGATCTGGCGCGCTTGGTCGGCGACCATATAGGAGTGGATGCAGGAGACAACTGGAAGCCGGCCACCCGTTCCATGACGGCCCGCCAGAAATTTCAACGCTCCTTTGCTGCTGAGTTCCTTTGCCCTTCAGACATGTTGGATGCCAGGTACAAGGGCGATCTCGATGCGGATGAAGATGTCGATGAGGCCGTCTTTGAAATCTCCAGGGAGTATCAGGTTTCGCAGCGTCTTGTTTTGAGCCATCTTGTGAATCGTGGCTTGATTGGCGGTTCTTCCTGGGGTGACTCCGATGTCTACGACGCCAGCCGGATGTTTGAACACTCGTGAAGCTTGTACCCTTGGCATCGATTTCGTTTCCGCAGGGATCGTCTCTCGTCCCTCGCCAGGCACGGGCGCTGCTGGGGTTCGATTCTCGAAGGTGCGAAGCGAAGGCTGGAGGCGGAAGCGTGACCAAAACGATGAGTATCCGCATGGACCAGAAGAACTACGAGTTCCTGCGTGCGATCAGCCGGGAGGAGCGGAGCGATCTGTCGAAGGCAGTTCGCGACCTGGTGACGCGCGGCAGGGTGCTGCTCGCCGTAGAGAGGTACAGAAAGGGCGAGGCGTCGCCGGGCAAGGCCGCCGAGGTGGCGGGCTTGGCCGTGGGACAGATGATGGCCCTGCTCGGAGGGTTCGGAGTTCGGATGAGGATCGAGCAGGGAGACTATCGTCAGGGCCTGGAGAACCCTGCCAAGGTCTGGTGAGTTCATAAGGGATGCAACTCTGGTTTGTCGATGACGCCCGCCAACTGACCCCGACCAGGCAGGGGATGGGACCGCTGTGCGCCGCAGGAGCGATTTGTGTATCGGAGGCAAATCTCAAGAGCTTCGAGAATGCGCTTGATGCATTATGCCGAAGTACCGGATTCCCTGATCGTCAGGAGTTCAAATGGTCGCCGGGCCGGGAGCTTTGGATGCGCGATAACCTGAGGGACCAAGCGCGAACTGAGTTCTTTCAAAATGCGGTAGCCATTGCGAAGGATCACGGCATATGTGGAGCGCTCGCTATTGTAGATACGAACCATTCAGTGATTGCCAGAGCCAGTAATCATGAGACTGCTGTTGTCCGTTTGCTTTTGGAGCGGATTCAGAATGCAACATCCGTGACAGAACGTGCCCTCATCATCGCGGATACGCCGAGTGGCGGAAGCAGGCAAAACAGCGACGCATTCATCAGTGATTGCCTGGAGACGATGCGCACAGGCACCAATGCACTTGCATCTCTGGATCGGGTTGCCATGGTGCTGACGTGCAGCTCTCACCTGAATCGGTGTCTTCAATTCGCTGATTTATTCACATCTTGCCTAACAGCATATGTTTCTGGGGAAAATCGCTGGTCGCCCCTGGTTGCGAGAGGGCTACGCGGGTTACTGAGGAGTGAATTGGGAAGGGTGGGCGGTTGTGGTGTGAAGATTCATCCCGACTACGTGTATGCCAATCTGTATCACTGGCTCTTCGGTGACGATACGCTTGTGCGGTCTTCCAGCGGATGCCCCTTGCCTATGCTCGACCGGCCCTACAAAACGAGCGCTGACGCCTATCATTGAACGCCTTGAATCGAAGCGTAAATGGCGGATGGAACGAGGCGGAATCTCATTCTTGAGATCTACGGTGACTGCTTGATGCGCGGCCAAATGTCGGCGATGGTTTCGCAGGCGGCATCGATATCCCGCTTCAGTCGCTTGTTCAGCGCCTTTCCGGTGTGCTGCGTTTGCCGGGAGACGTCGAGGTAGACGATGTCCTTGGGTTGAACGCCGAGGCCACCGGTGACCGCTGCCTCGTGCATGACCTTCAGAA
>DAHWOF010000168.1 GCA_027335345.1 Granulicella sp.
CTCGCCAAAATCTTCGGTACGAGCAACGAACGCGCCGTCAAACGCATGCTTCCCACGCTGGCCCAGATCAACGGCTACGAGCCAGCCCTGCAAGCTCTCTCGGACGCGGATCTGGCCGCCAAGACCACGGAGTTCCGGGCCCGCATTGCAGCTGCGATTCAGGACCTCACCGACGAGCAGGAGATCCTCGCGGCTGAAAAGCAGGCTCTCGACGATCTTCTGCCGGAGGCCTTTGCCGTGGTCCGAGAGGCCGGCCGCCGGGTAGTCGGCATGCGCCACTTCGACGTTCAGATGATCGGTGGTATGGCCCTCCACCAAGGCAAGATCGCTGAAATGAAGACCGGTGAGGGCAAGACCCTGGTCGCCACGCTTCCCTGCTATCTGAACGCTCTGGCCGGGCGCGGCGTTCACGTCGTCACCGTCAACGACTACCTGGCCAAGCGCGACGCCGAGTGGATGGGCAAGATCTACGGCTTCCTTGGCCTCAGTGTCGGGGTCATCGTCCATGACCTCTCTGACGCCGAGCGCCGGGCCGCCTACGCCGCCGATATCACCTACGGCACCAACAACGAGTTCGGCTTCGACTACCTCCGCGACAACATGAAGTTCGATCTCGCCGACATGGTCCAGCGCGGCCAGAACTACTGCATCGTCGACGAGGTGGACTCCATCCTCATCGACGAGGCCCGCACCCCGCTCATCATCTCCGGTCCGACGGACAAGACCACCGACAAGTACACCCTGGCCAACGCCATCGTGCCCCAGCTTGAACAGGGAGAACTAGTTGAAACCCTGGAGACGAAGACCTGGAGCGGGGATTACGTTGTGGACGAAAAAGCCCGCGCCATCACCGTCACCGACGAGGGCTACGAGAAGATCGAAAAGCTGCTCGGCATCGCCAGCATCGCCGACCCCGAGAACTGGGACATGAAGCGCCACATCGAGGTCGCCATCAAAGCCCATGCCCTTTACCGCCGCGACGTAGAGTACGTGGTTAAGGATGGCGAGGTCATCATCGTCGATGAGTTCACCGGCCGCCTCATGCCCGGACGCCGCTGGTCCGACGGCCTCCATCAGGCCGTCGAAGCCAAGGAAGGCGTTCAGGTCCGCAAGGAAGACCAGACTCTGGCCACCATCACCTTCCAGAACTACTTCCGCCTCTACAAAAAGCTCTCGGGCATGACCGGCACCGCTGAGACCGAGGCCGCCGAGTTCGAGTCCATCTACAAGCTTGAGATCCTCGTCATTCCCACCAACCGCCCCATGCTCCGCATCGAACACCCCGATGTGGTCTACCGCACCGCCAAGGAGAAGTACTTCGCCGTGGCCGACGAGATTGAGCGTCTGCACGCGGCCAAACAGCCCGTCCTCGTAGGCACCACCAGCATTGAAAAGTCCGAGTTGCTCTCCGAGATCCTAAAGCGCAAGGGCGTCCGGCACGTCGTGCTCAACGCCAAGTTCCATGAGAAAGAGGCCGAGATCGTGGCTCAGGCAGGCCGCCTGGGCATGGTGACCATCTCCACCAACATGGCCGGTCGCGGAACTGACATTCTGCTCGGAGGCAACCCCGAGTTCATGGCCCGCCAGGATCTGGTGAAACGGAAGATCGCCCGAGCTGTCTCGGCAGCCGAAGGCGCCATCCAGCCCGTCGCTGGCCCCGGCTTCATCCGCTTCTACTACCAGTCGCAGGAGTTCGAGGTCTCGCAACAGGAGTGGGATACCGCCCTCCAATCCCACGCCTCTGCCACCAAGGCCGAACACGATGCCGTGGTCGAAGCCGGCGGATTGCACATCCTGGGCACTGAGCGCCATGAGTCTCGCCGCGTGGACAATCAGCTCCGCGGCCGCGCCGGTCGCCAGGGCGACCCGGGCAGCTCGCGGTTCTTCCTCTCCCTGGAAGATGACCTGATGCGCATCTTCGCCCGCGAGTGGGTCTCCAACCTGCTGCAATCCCTGGGCATGGAAGAGGGCGTTCCCATCGAAAGCAGGATGATCTCCAAGCGTATCGAAGGTGCTCAGAAGGCTGTAGAAAGCCAGAACTTCGAGTCGCGCAAGCACGTTCTGGAGTACGACGACGTCATGAACAAGCAGCGTGAAGCCGTCTACTCGCTGCGCCATCAACTCATGGAGGGCGTCAATCAGAAGCAGCTCATCACCGAGGACTACGTCTCTACCATCCTTTCCAGCATTCTGGATGAGTATGCTCCCGAGAAGGTCCATCCGGAGATGTGGGACACCGAGAACATCTTCAAGCAGATCAAGGATATCTTCGGCGCCGATCTGGCCGCGGAGATCGACGCGTCTCAGCTCAACCGTCATGAACTCGGAGAAACCATCTACGAGAAGCTGCAGCAGCGCTACAACACCAAGGAGCAGATCCTCGGAGAGAGCCAACTCCGTTACCATGAGCGCGTCGTGATGCTCTCGGTACTCGATGCTCTCTGGAAAGAGCATCTGCTCAACATGGATCACCTCAAGGAAGGCATCGGCCTGCGCGGTTACGGCCAGGTGGACCCGCTGGTGGAGTACAAGAAGGAGTCCTTTGAACTGTTTGAGGCCATGATGATGCGCTTCCAGGAGGACACGGCGCGCAACCTGTTCCGCATGCAGATTCTGGCTCCCGACGGAACGCTGATCGAGAGCGTCGAGCAGCTATCGCGTTTGCAGCTTACGAACACCGCTCCCGGCTTTACGACCCCGCCCCAACGCCTCCCCGGCGGAGAGCAGCCGGCCCCGCCGGTCCAGCAACAGGGCCCTCCGCCCGTCGTTCCCACCCGCTCCCCATCCACTACCATCGATGCCCTGGAGCGGGAGTTCCAACGCAACAAGCAGCGCGACCTGGCCGCGGCCCGTCAGGCCGGCGGCGGTGCGACCGCCGTCGCCACCCAGCGCCGCACCGGAGAGACGATCGGCCGTAACGATCCCTGCTTCTGTGGCTCCGGCAAGAAGTACAAGAAGTGTCATGGAGCCAATGCGTAACCCGCACGGAGTTGGGGCCGCGTTCAACCTCGTGTCAAGCTCTGCTGCGAGAAATCCGCTTCCATTACCCCGCATCAAATGGATTTTGTAGATCTGGAACAATGGCAGTATCGGTGTGCACTTCTTCAACCCAGCGCTCCTGACCCACCTCTCCGGTGGAACTTTCCCACTCTCTCGACACTCCCATCGGGACATGCGGCAGTGATCCGTATGGGAAGCAAGGAATCATATGGAAGTGATCCGTATGGGAAGCAAGGAATCATATGGATTTAGAGATCAGCGTCGTCCAGGCCCAAGCCCTTCTCACCGGTGACAACCCTCCGCTACTGCTCGATGTCCGCGAGCCGGCCGAGTACGCCCTCGCATGCATCGAGCCGAGCACCCTGATTCCCATGGGCGAGATTCCGGCTCGCGCCTTTCAGGAGTTGGAGGAAGACGCTCCGATCTTGGTCCTGTGCCACCACGGGGTGCGCTCAGTGACCGTCGCTGCGTGGCTTCGTCAACAGGGCTTCGAGAGGGCCCAATCCATCCGCGGCGGCATCCATGCCTGGTCCACGACGATCGATCCTACCGTTCGTACGTACTACTGATCTGGCCCGAGATGTAAGGTCCGCGCCCTGCCCCACCGCAAAGAACACAGTTTGGCCGGGGCGACCATCGGCGTGCTTTTGTGAACGGGATCGATCAGTGGGGAATCTGCCCCGTGGCACGCCATTGCTTTGCCGGGAGGATGCTCGGATGACCTGGAATGACGCCATCCCGACTCTTGCTGTTGAGATGCTTTGCACTCCCTTTAGCTGGAGCGCGGATGCGTCTGATCATACACGCGCTGGATCTGTCCCACCGTGAGTTGCGTGTAACGTTGCGTCGTGCTCAAGCGTTCGTGACCCAGCATCTCCTGGATGGCTCGCAGGTCGGCTCCTTCTTCCAGCATGTGGGTTCCAAAGGCATGGCGCAAGGTATGCGGATGCACGTCGGCGGCCAGGCCTCGGCTGAGTGCGATGCTCTTGACGATCCGCCCCACACTGCGCGTGGTCAACCGCGCGGCCCCCTTGGCCACGCCCACACGTAACCGGATCAGCAGCGGTCCCTGCTGCGCCAGCGCCCCCAGTCCCGCAGCCTCCAGCCGAGCCTCACGCTGCGGCAGGTATGCACGCACCGCTTCTGCCGCAGAGTCCCCCAGCGGCACCAGACGTTCCTTGCTTCCTTTGCCAATTACACGGATGGCGTCATCCCGCCAGCAGATCGAATCCACATCCAATCCCACCAGCTCCGAGTTTCGAATTCCGCATCCGTAGAGAAGCTCAAAGATCACCCGCTCCCGTTCCGGCCAGGTTGCCGCCTCCTCGGTGTGGGGATCGTGATCCAGATCGCCTCCCGAGGCCTTGATCTCTGATCCGTGGCCCGGTTCCAGGGAGTCTAGCAGACGATTGACCTCTTCCACGCTGGGCACCCTAGGCAGATGCTTGGGCAGCTTCGGCGTACTCACCAGCAGCGCCGGATTGTTCTCCAGCAATCCTCTTCTGGCAGCCCACTTGAACCAGCTCCGAATCGCGGCCAGAGCCCGCGCCACGCTGGCCTTGGTCAATCCCCTGTCCAGCAGCGAGGCCATGTACGCTCGTATGTGGGTATGCTCCACGGAAGACAGGGACGTGCCTTGAACAGAAACTTTGCTCATGTTCTCGGTGAGAAACTCGGCAAAGGCTTTCACCTCGCGCGAGTACGCCCGAAGCGTATGCTCGCTGGCCCCTCGCTCATTGCGCAACCCGGATAGAAACTCCTCACCGAGCGCCACAAAGCTCGACTCAACCGCCGCGTTGGATCCTGTCTTCAACCCCGCGCCCGTCCCTGTTTTCCGGGAACCGGCGTCAGGATGCGATTGTTTTCCTCGGGAAGAACGCCTCATGCCTCCCCCATCCTTCGCCGCGCCCGTGGATGGCACATCCGGTGCACCGTCTTCAGCCGGTCAATGGCCAGATGAGTGTAGACCTGCGTGGTTGCAATATCAGCGTGGCCCAACAAAGTTTGCACGGTCCTCAAGTCTGCACCGTGTTCCACCATGTGGGTTGCCATGCTATGGCGCAGCTTGTGGGGACTGGCGTGGCTATCCGCACGGCGCACCGTTTGCCACACCGCCTGGGTGGTCAGCGGCCTTCCACGAACCGACAAAAACAGAGTTCTCTCCTGACCTCCGCTGCCTCGCCGCGAGTGCAACAGATCTGGCCGCCCCCTGCGCAAGTAAGCCTCCAGCGCCTCCACCGCATGGCGCCCGATGGGCACAATGCGCTCCTTGTCGCCCTTGCCCCTCACTTGCACGCTTCCGGTCTCCAGGCGCAGATCCTCCTGGCGCAACGCAACGATCTCGCCCACGCGCAACCCGCCGGCGTAGAGCACCTCGAGCATGGCATGGTCCCGCAGTGTCAATGCCAGCACGTTTCCCGCTCCATCCTCTAGCCGGGCGGCCGCGGCGGACCGGTCCAGCATCTCAGTGACTTCGTCCTCGGCCAATGACTTCGGTAGAACCTTCCAACTTGCCGGGCTCTGGATATTCACCGTGGGATCGCGCTGGATGCGCTTGTCCATCAGTAACCAGCGGTAGAAACCGCGCAGACAGCTCAGCTTGCGGGCGATGGAGCGCGACTGCACCCCATGCTCGCGCAGATGCTGCAGGTACCCGCTCACATCCGCCTGCTGCGCGGTCAAAAAGACCTTTTGACCGGCGCCATCCGCTCCGCCATTCTCCAGATACTCGGCGAAGATCTCCAGATCATGAAGGTAAGCCTCGCAGCTCAGCGGCCGCAGCCCCTTCTCCACCCGCAAGTGGGTCACATACTCGCGCAGCATCGTTCCATAACTCCCTGCATTCGACGCCTTATTCATCCCTAGATTCTCATGCTGTAACCCTGTCTGCGCCAGCCCCGGTATCTGCCTCGCCACGTGGCGGCTCGCTGGTCTCTCCCCGCCGGAAGTCCACTGCCCAGAGTGAAGCCTGGGGAGGGGTTGCGATCCTGTCCACAGCGGTGAGGAAATCTTACCTTCCACTGCCAAGGGTAGAAGTTCTTTGCTAAACTCATTTAGAATAAGCTTGTCTATTACCTCGCGCGTGCCGAGGGCGATCCAACTCCGTGAGGGTCGCGTGTCGGCATCGAGTGGATGAGTTTCGGCTCGACCATCACTTTCTGCCTGCCGCCGGAGGTTCTCCTGGCGGCTTTGTTGCATCTGAATTCACTCCCCACATCGTAAGGAGCAAGGGTTGTCCACCAAGACTTTTCAAGAAGCCACGATTGCGATTCGCGGTGGGCGCACGCTGGACAGCCATGCCAGTTCCATTCTGTTTCCTCTGTACCAGACCGGCAACTTTGTCCATGACGAGGTCGGCGTCGATAAAGGCTATAGCTACTCGCGTGTCTCCAACCCTACAGTGGACGCTCTGGAAAAGGCGCTCGCCGCGCTGGAGGGAACCGCCTCGGCGGTCAGCTTCCGGACAGGCATGGCCGCCATCACCACGCTGTGCTTCACTCTGCTGCGCAGCGGCGATCACGTCATCCTCTCCGACGTCGTCTATGGCGGGACCATTCGCCTGTTTCGCGAGGTACTGGATCATCTCGGCATTTGCGGGGAGTTCGTCGATACCTCCAACCCGGACAAAGTGGAAGCCGCCATCCGGCCCGCGACGCGTTTGATCCTCATCGAGACTCCCGGCAATCCCACCCTCAAGATCACCGATATCGAGGCGATCTCGCGGATCGCCCGGCGACATTCCATCCTGCTGGCCGTTGACAACACTTTCCTGACCCCGCTGCTACAGCGTCCCTTCGAGCTTGGCGCCGATATTTCGATCCTTTCCACCACCAAATACATCGATGGACACAATGCCACGGTGGGCGGTTCGATCGCCACCCACGACGAGCAGTTGACCGAGCGCCTGCGCCTCATTCGCAAAACACTGGGCACCATTCAAGCTCCCTTCGAAGCATGGTTGACGTTGCAGGGGATGAAGACCCTGCCCATGCGACTGCGCCTGCACTGCGCCGGCGCACTGCGCCTCGCGCAGTGGCTGGAGAGTCATCCCGCGGTCAAGTACGTCTTCTACCCTGGCTTGCCCAGCTTCCCACAACAGGCGCTCGCCGCGGAGCAGCAGCGCGCTGCCGGAGGCATCGTCGCCTTCGAACTCAAAGGCGGAGCGGAGGCAGCCAGACAGACACTGAATCACCTGCAGCTCTGCTCCCGGGCAGAGAGCCTGGGCGGACTGGAGACGCTGGTCACTCATCCTTCCACCACCACCCACGCCGATCTCGACCCTTCCCTCCGCCAGACCCTTGGCATCAGCGATGGCCTGATTCGCATCTCCGTTGGCCTTGAAGATCCAGAAGATCTGATCGCCGATCTCGACCAGGCCATCGCCGCCGCGATCGCTCAGCCCCGCACAGGAGAAGACAAGCAATGAAGTTCGCCACCCGGCTGGTCAACTTTCCGGTCGCGCCGAAGGATCCTTACCAGCCTAGTGTCACGCCCATCTACCAGACCGCGACCTTTGAGCGAGATACGATGGACGCCTCCGGCGAGTATGACTACTCACGCAGCGGCAACCCCACCCGGGCTGTCGTGGAGCGCCAACTCGCCACACTTGAGAACGGAACCCACGCCTTCTGTTTCTCCAGCGGCATGGCGGCGATCACCGCCGTCACCGGCCTGCTGCGCAGTGGCGACGAGATCCTCTCTGACATCGATCTGTACGGAGGTACCTGCCGCCTGTTCTCCCGGGTTCTCAACCGCTCGGGCATCCGTGCAGCCTACGCTGATGCGCTCGACCCTGACGCCTTCGCCGGCCACCTCACCTCGGCCACGCGGCTGCTTCACATCGAGTCACCCACCAATCCGCTCTTTCATATCCTGGACATCCAACGCCTCGCTGATATGGCTCATGCCCGTGGAGCGCTCCTCTCGATCGACAACAGCGTCATGTCTCCCTACCTGCAAAATCCCCTCGATCTCGGCGCCGACATCGTGATTCACTCCGGAACCAAGTTCCTCGGCGGGCATCACGACCTCACCTGCGGGGCCGTCGTCGTCAAGGACAAGGGCTTGGCCAACCAGATTCGTTTTATAAGCAACGCGGAGGGCGCCGCGCTCTCGCCCTTTGACAGCTTCCTTCTGCTGCGCGGCCTCCAGACCCTCAAACTGCGCATCGATTGCCAGCAGAAGAACGCCACGGCTGTGGCCCGGTGGCTCGCCGCGCGCCCGGAGGTCACCCGGGTCTTCTACCCTGGTCTCGCCACCGACCCTGCCTTCTCCCTGCACCATCGGCAGGCCTCCGGACCGGGCTCGGTGATGAGCTTCTCCACCGGCTCGGTCGCCCTCTCCAAAGCCATCGCGGAGTCCACCCACCTCTTTCACATCGCGGTCAGCTTTGGCAGCGTCACCTCTTCCATCAGCATGCCCGCCACCATGTCGCACGCGAGCGTTCCACCTGAACTGCTGGCCCAACGCGAGCTCCCACCCGACCTGGTGCGCGTCTCCGTCGGCGTGGAAGATGAGGAAGACCTGATCGCCGATCTCCAACAGGCCTTCGAACGAGCTGCCCAGCTGCATCCCGGTAAAACCTAGCCAAAACCTACAGTCCGCGAATACAAGACGTGCAGAAGTTAAGCCTCCAGACCTCGACGTAAGGAGTAGCATGGAAGCACTGGAAACGTACAGAGCCGGAGTTATGACCACAAATGACCTTGACTTCAGCGACCGGAGTGCGGTGGAGAAGTTTCTCAAGACCAACCGGTGTCGACGCCGCGAACCTGGGATGCCTTCCGGCGCACACGAGGGACGGCGTTCTGCACCTGCCTGTGTGCTCGACCGGGAACTTTGACAGGCAGGGCAATGCACGGCATTTTGAGATGCCCGATCCGCAACGCCCTCTTGGCCCCCTGACCTATTTGACCGTAGCTACCTGGGGACCGCTCGTGAGTTGCCCGCGCAACTGCATAGCCTATCGAAATCAAACCGCGGTAAAGATTCTGAAGTATACGAAACGTCAAGCAAGCCGGCTCTTTGAGAACCTCGTAAAGCCGACGGTGGGGTTGCCCCCTTGGCTGAGACAAGTAAGTATCCTCCGGCAGTGGGGGACCAGACCGAGGTCTGGACAGTCAGGTAAGGAACAAAGGTCGAGCGCTTTGTTTTAGGCTGGAGGAGTCCCGAGCGTTGGCAGCTAAGACCGACGGCTCACTGATGCCTTACCAAGCTCGTCCGG
>DAHWOF010000174.1 GCA_027335345.1 Granulicella sp.
TGCCGTGCTCACCGACCTTCCACCCCCACGCGCCGGCCGGCCCGGCAACAGCACCTGGGAAAGGATTCGTGCCACCTCCGCCTGCCAGTAAGCCTCCTCCTCACGCGCCACCTCGGCCGTCCTAGCCAATAACCCATCCACCCCCGGATTGAACTCCCGCAGCGACGGCATCAGCCGATGCCGCACACGGTTCCGCATCAGGCTCTGGTCCTGGTTGGTGGCATCCTCCCTCCAGCCCTGCCTGCGCGCCCGCAGAAAAGCCTCCACCTCGGCCCGTCTCACCCCCAGCAAAGGACGCACGATCCTCCCCTCGGTACGCTTGGCATCCTGCCGGAACCCGCCTCCGGCCTTGCTTCCATCTCTGCCTCGGTCTGTGACTGGCGCCAAAACTCCGGACACTGCGCTGGGGAGCAATCCCTCTGGCCAACTCTCTAGCTCCCGCTCGCTCTCGGTACGATTGGATTCTTTCAAGCCGCCGACCACCAGCACGGGAGAAATCCCGCCCAGCCCCTCCGTCCAGGCGCCGCGCAGCATCTTCATCACCACCGTCTCGGCCTGGTCATCCAGTGTGTGAGCGGTCGCAACTACGTCCACCTCTCCACCCTCCATCAAGCTCCGCAGCGCACGGTAGCGCAAGTTCCGAGCCGCCTCCTCCACCCCCTCAGCCTCCTGTACCTGGCGGGCAGGGGTGTCCACTCGAAACACCCTCAGCCTGACACCCAAGCGCCGGCACAGCTCAGCCACAAAGGCCTCATCGGCGTCCGCCTCTGCACCGCGCAATCCATGATGTACATGCGCAGCGCTCAAGACCACCCCCAAAGGAGGCTTGTTCTGCGCCGTCGCCTGATTCGCTTCCACCATCGCCAGCAGCAGCGCCACCGAATCCGCACCCCCGCTGACGGCGACACACACTCGCTCACCGGCCTTCAACAGTCCGCGTTCGATCGCCAGCGTCCCCATCCCTGCCATGGCTCTCTCCTGGTTGGCTCCATCGCTCAAAGGTCACGAACTCGAAGCACGCACAACTCCCCGCGAAGCCGGTATAGGGGAAGAGATAAAGATTTGTCTTGCCAGGGCGTGCCACTCGGTCTGATGACCCCGGTCCAAAACTCCTGCCTGTTAAGCTATACTTCGTTACCCATGTCCGTCTTTGTCATCATCCCGGCCGCAGGCATCGGCACCCGAATGGCGCATGCCACCGGCGGCGTCTCCAAACAGTTTCTCGAACTTCACGGTCTCCCCATTCTGATTCACTCCCTGCGCGCCTTTCTATCCGCCGCTCGTGTGAGCGCCGTCTACGTGGCGGTCCGTGAGCCGGAGCGGGAGCGGGTGCAGGCCATGATCGCCGAACATCACCTCCTGGAGAAGGTCCACCTGGTAACGGGCGGAGACTCCCGCCAGGAATCAGTCGCCAACGCCCTGGCCGCCATCCCCAACAACGGGGCTGGCGCCGCCAGCGGGGATATCGTTCTGGTTCATGACGCCGTTCGACCCTTGATCGATCGCGCCACCATCGATCATGTCATCGACGCCATCGAAAAACATGGAGCCGCCATCGTCGGAACCCCTGCGATCGACACCATCAAGCAGGTGGAGCGCACCGCTGACGGTGCTCTGGTCACCGCGACCATCCCGCGGGAACTCATCGTGCTCGCCCAAACCCCGCAGGGAGCGCGCATCCCGTTGCTGCGGCGCGCCTTCGCCGAGGCTGCCGCAGACGGCTTTACCGGAACCGACGAGGCCAGCCTTCTGGAGCGCGCCAACATTCCTGTCTTTGTCGTCCCGGGCAATCCGCGCAACTTCAAGGTCACCCAACCAGGAGACCTGAGGATCGCCGAGTTCTACCTGGCGGGTTGAGGATTCCCGTCCACGCCGGCCCATGCTCCGCTCCCGGTCCTCCTTCCCCGGAAGCGCTTGGCAAGTGAAGTGGGGTATCGAATCCTTCGTTCCTGCTTTATGATCAACTGCAATGAGCTTGCGCATCGGCCTCGGCTTTGACTCTCACGCCTTCGAGAAAGGCATCCCTCTGGTCCTGGGCGGTCTCAAGATCGACCATCCTGAGGGGTTTGCAGGTCACTCCGACGGCGATTTGCTCCTCCACGCCATCACGGACGCACTTCTCGGCGCCGTCTCCGCCGGCGATATCGGCACTTTCTTTCCACCCACTGACCCGAAGTGGAAGGGGGCGGATTCAACGGTCTTCCTCAAAACCGCCCTGGAAGAGATCGCTCTGGTTGGCTTCAAGATCGTCAACATCGACTGCGTGCTGATCATGCATCGGCCCAAGATCGTTCCGTTGGCCGGAGAGATGCGCGAGCGCGTCGCCGACCTGCTGGGCATCGACGTCAATAACGTTAGCATCAAGGGCAAAACCCCTGAAGGCCTTCCCCAGGATGGCACGGCGGTGGCGCATGTCGTCGTCCTGCTGGAGTCCATAGGCCCACCCAGCGAGCTCAAAAAGTTGGCCGTCCACGCCGAGGTTCCCGACGAAGCTGAGGTGGATGCAGCCTTGGCCGCTGTCTCCGAGCCGCTCAATCTCAGCGCGCTGGGCCGCAAGTTGCCGGCCTTTGATACGGATGACTTGACCTGATTCCCGTCCGGGACTCCCACTGACCCGGAACCAATCCCTGATACATTCGTTTCATCTCTCTTTTCATTTTTCTTCTTCTCTTTCTTTTCATCTCTCTGCGGAGGCGGTCATGGATCAGAATCAGATCACCCAGCTCAGCGGCGCCATCGCCGGCATGATGGGTATCTTCATGCTCTTCGGGCTCTGCATCGTTGTCTTCGCGGTCTACCTCTTCTGGCGGATCTTCACCAAAGCCGGTCTTTCCGGACCGCTGTCTCTGCTCATTCTGGTTCCGGCCTTCGGCTGGATCATCGTCGCTTGCATCCTCGCCTTCTCCGAGTGGCGCGTGATCCCCGTCCCTCCCTTCTATGGCGGTCTGCAACCCTATCCACCCCCTCCGGTAAACTATCCACCGCCTCCCACGCACTTCAACCCGCCACCACCACCGCCCCGCCCATAGCCTCGGCACGGCCTCATCCCGTCAAGCTGTTAACATGGGTCTGTCATCTCTATGACATCCAAGGCCCCTGTGAACCAGCATCCTTCCACGCAAGAAGCCTCTCCCGTCCGTGTCCGCATCGCCCCCTCACCCACCGGCGACCCCCACGTTGGCACCGCCTACATCGGCCTGCTGAACTACATCTATGCCCGCCAGCGCTCGGGCCAGTTCATCCTGCGCATTGAGGATACCGACCGCACCCGCTTCGTTCCCACCTCCGAGCAGATGATCTTCGACTCCCTGCGATGGGTGGGCCTCACCTGGGACGAGGGCCCGGACGTCGGCGGACCCTATGGGCCCTATCGCCAGTCCGAGCGAACAGAAATCTATCGGGAACACGCCGAGATGCTCCTGGCCAATGGCCACGCCTACCGCTCCTTTGAGACCGCCGAGGAACTCGAGGCGATGCGCCAGCAGCAGATCGCAGCGAAGGTTCCACCCCGTTACAACGGCGCTCACCGCCATCTTACCCAGGCCCAGATCGACGCCTACCTCGCCGAGGGCCGGCCCTACACCGTCCGCCTCAAGGTCCCGGAGAACCAGTCCACCACCTTTACCGACGAACTCCGCGGCCCCATCACCTTTGACCACAACAACGTCGATGACCAGGTGCTGCTCAAATCCGACGGGTATCCCACCTATCATCTGGCCAACGTCGTCGACGATCACCTGATGCGTATTACTGACGTCATTCGCGCCGAAGAGTGGATCTCCTCCACCCCCAAGCATGTCCTGCTCTACGCCGCCTTCGGCTGGGAGCTGCCGCGGTTCTGGCACATGCCCTTGCTGCGCAACACCGACAAGTCCAAGATCTCCAAGCGCAAGAATCCGGTCTCACTGGTCTTTTATCAGCAATCCGGCTACCTGCCGCAGGCCATGCTCAACTTCCTCGGACTGCTGGGGGGCGGCATGGCCCAGCCCACCGAGCAGGAGATCGTCTCCAAGGGTCTCAACACCAAGGAAGGCGACATCTTCTCCCTGGCCGAGATGCTGGAAAAGTTCGATTTCCGCCGCATCTCTCTGGGAGGCCCCGTCTTTGATCTGGTAAAGCTGAAGTGGCTGAATGGCGAGTATCTGCGCAAGCTGACTCCTGAGGAGTTCTTCACCGCCCTGCGCAGCACCATCCTCTCCGATAGCTACATCCGCGCCATTGCCCCCCTGGTCCAGTCCCGCATGGAGATTCTGGGCCAGTTCGGGGACATGACCGGCTTCTTCTTTGCCGATAACATCCTCCCTCCAGAGTCCGTCTGGTTGCCGAAGAAGCGGACCTTTGAGGAGTCCTTGGCCTTTATCGCTGAGCAACTGACCGCTCTGGAGGCGGCCGCTTGGGAAGCGGAAGCCATCGAGTCCTCACTGAAGACGCTGGGAGAGGCGAAACAGTGGTCCGTCAAGGAGAACTTCATGCTGCTACGCGCTATCCTGACCGGCAGCACCTCCAGCCCTCCACTGGTCGAAAGCATGATCGTCTTCGGCAAGGCCCGCACTCTGGATCGCCTTCGCCGCTTCCTTGACGTGCAGAAGAAGCAGGCCAACCAGCGCAAGTGATCCCTTTCATCTTCTCAACTCGACAGCCTCCCGCCGAGCGCCTGACGCACGCTTGGAGTCGCGCCAAGGGTTGCCCCCGTGGAATCTCGCTGCCGATTCGTTTATCGCGCAAGAACCTGTTGATCGCAGCCGCAGCCGGTTACTGCCCACTCAAGGCCACTCTCACCGCAAGCGACTGCGGAGGATAGCACGAGGCGGCGCCACAGGCCTGGTAGTGCAGCACACCTGTCAGCGTCGACTCGCCCCTGGGCGCCACCAGCCGAACGCTCACGGGAAACCTTCCCTGGTAAACACTCATCAGCTCCCCTGACCCCATCTGCAAACGAAAGGAAGAACCTGCGGGATAGGTCTCGCCGATCACCTTGACGCCATCCGCCAACTTGAGTTGCAGCCGGGTCGGAATCAGTAACTGGTCCAGAGGCGCGTGCGAGTTGATGTGGAACCCATCCTCCACCCGGAACCATAACTGCACCACATGGGGCGCTCCGGCGATCACCTGAACGTTATCGGATAGCAGTTGCACATGCCCATGATGCGCAGCCGGCGTCAAGCCAAACTGAATTTGCTGCGCACAGGCAGAAGGTGCCAGCCATACGGACGAACCACACAGCGCAGCCGCACCGAGAAGCGCCAACCGAGCCAGGGATCGCAGGATCAATCTCGAATGCAACGCTCTCACTCGCCACCCGATTCGATGGTTTTCTGAATATCCGCCTCCATCTCATCCCTGGAGTGCGCTCCCACCGTTTGGTCCACGATCCTCCCACTCTTGTCGATATAGAACGTGTCGGGGATGTAATCACCCAGTTGATAGCTCTTGGAGACATCGCCATTGGGCATCAGGATGGGATAGGTCACACCGATTTTCTGGGCAGCCGCGGCGACATCCTTGACCGCCATGCCATCGTCTTGATCCACGCCCAGCACCACCAGACCCTTGCTCTTGTACTCATTCGCAAGCTCCTGGAACCACGGCATCTCCAGCTTGCAGGGGGGGCAGTAGGTCGCCCAAAAGTTCAGCACCACTGGATGCCCCTTGTAATCGGAGAGCGAAACTTTGTTCCCATGGAGATCGACCAGAGTGAAGTTGGGAGCCACCTCTCCGAGCATCGTCTTGGCCATCGGATCGCCTCCGCTGTCATCTCCACTGCCATCCGATGACGCAGAGGCCGGCGCAGCCGAGTCCATGCTCGCCTGCTGAGATTGAATCTGCTTCTGACGAGAATGCAAATTATGGGCGCCGGCAAGAACAATCAGTGTTACACCTACAATCAGCAGCGCGACAATCGTCAAACGGCGAGCTTGATCACGAATCACGGCTTCATCCCTCGGCGCGGCACGAATTGGACGTCCGCGCTTCTTCTCCCTTTAGTTTAGCGCCGTTTCTCCCTCCACAGAACCGCCCAGGCGAGCCGGTGGGAACCCCAGTTCGGCCAGTCTGCTAGCATGGTCGTTGAAGACAGACCCCTGCAAGAGATCTGATGCTCCGTCCCTCGCAATCCCCCGCGCCGCACAGCCCTTCGGAGCTGGTTCGTATTGAAGCCGAGGCCTTGGACCACCTCGCCAAACGCCTGGAAGGCCCACAAAATGAAGTATTTGAACGAGTCGCCTCGTTGCTGGCCGAAACAGTCCGCAGTGGTCATCGCGTGGTGCTCACCGGAGTCGGCAAGAGCGGGCTGATCGCTCGCAAGATCGCCGCAACAATGCTCTCCACCGGGACTCCGGCCCAATTTCTTCACCCTACGGAGGCCCTGCATGGCGACCTCGGAGTGCTGCACAGCGGAGACGTTCTGGTCGCGCTCTCCTACTCCGGCCATACTGAGGAACTGCTGCGTCTTCTGCCGGTTCTTCCCCGACTCGGCGTCACCTTGGTCAGTCTTACCGGAGCTCCGGACTCCGCCCTGGCGAAAGCCTCCGCGCACTTCCTCGATGTTCACGTGGAACGCGAGGCATGCAACCTGCAACTGGCGCCCACAGCCTCCACAACGGTGATGCTGGCGCTGGGTGACGCCTTGGCCATCGACGTCAGTAGCCGCCTCAACTTTCAGCCCCAGGACTTCGCCGAGCTTCATCCTGGCGGCCAGCTCGGGCATCGCCTGCTCACCATCGACCTGCTCATGCACACCGGCGACGCCATCCCCTCAGTGGCTCCCTCGGCAAACCTCCCGGAAGTCATCCATGAGATGTCCGCCAAGCGCCTGGGCATGACCACCATACAGTCCAGTGGCGTTCTGCTCGGCATCCTCTCCGATGGCGATCTGCGCCGGCTCTTCGCCCGCAGCGGTCCCGACGCCTTTCATCAGACGGCTGCGCAGATCCTGAACCCGTCGCCCCGCACCATCTCTCCGTCCCGCTTCGTCGGCGATGCCCTCGCAGTCATGGAAGAGCATAAGATTACCGCCCTGGTCGTCACTGCGGACGGAACATCCTCCACCCCGGTCCTGGGCATTCTTCATCTTCACGACATCCTCACCTGAGCCGGGATCAGGCGGGCGACTCCGTTCACCGCGACCCAGGGCTGGTCAGCGCCTGATGTCGGCGCCAGGGTAGAGGGCAACGCAAGCTCGTGCAGATCACTCGTCGCATCCATGGCCTCCGCGGGAAGGGTACTCCGGCAATCGGGAGTGAGCTCGCCGCTCAGATGTCTTTGCTCAACCCTGCTTCACCCGCTCCCAACCTCAGCCCTCATCTGCTGGGTTCGATACAATCGAAAGGATATGCACCGATGGTCGAAGCTCTTCATTCCCACGCTCCGCGAAGCTCCCGCTGACGCGGAGGTTGCCAGCCATAAACTCCTTTTGCGCGCGGGTTACATCCGCCAGCTCGGCGCGGGCATCTACAGCTACCTTCCCCTCGGGCAGCGCTCCCTGAACAAGATCACCTCCATCGTTCGTCAGGAGATGGACAAGATCGGCCAGGAGTTTTTCCTGCCCGCCCTCAATCCCGCCGAAATCTGGGAGGAGTCCGGCCGCTGGACAGGGATGGGCGACAACATGTTTCGCCTCAAGGACCGCAAGGGCGCCTCGCTTTGCCTGGCGATGACCCACGAGGAGGTCATCACCTCCATCGCCCGCAACGAACTGCGCAGCTACAAGCAACTCCCCCAGATCTGGTACCAGATCCAGACCAAGTTCCGCGACGAGCCCCGGCCCAAGTCCGGCCTCCTGCGCGTTCGCCAGTTCCTGATGAAGGATGCGTACTCCTTCGACCTGGACGCCGCCGGTCTGGACGAGAGCTACAAGAAGAACGATGCCGCCTATCGCGCCATCTTCACCCGCTGCGGCCTGGAGTTTGTCGTCGTCGAAGCGGACTCCGGCGCCATGGGCGGATCGCAGTCCCAGGAGTTCATGGTCTACACCGAGGCAGGCGAAGATCTTATCGCCAGCTCCGCCTCCGGCTACGCCGCCAATATCGAGAAGGCCACCAGCAAGCTCGCCCCCGTCGTGGACCTGGAGCCCACCGGAGACGGACTGCCGGAGCTGGTTTCCACACCAGGAAAGGCCTCCATTGCCGACGTCACCGCCTTCTTCGCCATCCATGCGGCGCAAGACATCAAGTGCGTCGCCTTCATGGGCGCCCGCTCCGGCGAACCGCTTCGCCCCGTAGTCGCGTTCCTGCGCGGCGACCATCAAGTAAATGAGACCAAGCTGAGCGCCTTGGCTGGCGTCTCCGATCTGCGTCCCATGACCGGCGAAGAGCTGGCCCTGCACATCGGAGGTCCCGCCGGCTATCTGGGGCCCATCGGCATCGCCGAAGTGATGACCGAGGGCTCGCTCAACGGTCTAAAATCCGGCAAGCCGCTCGACAAGCTCAAAGGCGTGCTTCGCGAGAACCCGGCAGAGGGTCTAAAGACCATCGTCATCATGGACTCTGGTCTGGAAGGCCGCAAGAACCTGGTCTGCGGAGCCAATATCCTCGATTATCACTATCGGAACGTCACCCCCGGTCGTGACTTCACGCCCACCCTCGTCGCCGACATCCGCAACATCAATGAGGGAGAGCTCGACCCAGTGGCGGGAGAGCCCCTACGGCTGGGTAAAGCCGTCGAGATCGGCCATATCTTCAAGCTGGGCTACAAGTACAGCCAGAGCATGGGCGCGCGGGTTTTGGACGCTAATGGCAAAGAGGTAACCCCGATCATGGGCTGCTATGGGATCGGCATTGAGCGCATTCTCACCGCAGCCATCGAGTCCAGCGCGGCGAAGTTCTTTGCAACCACCGGCACGGAGCAATTCGCTCTGCCGCCTGCCATCTCCCCCTTTGAGGTCGTCGTCTGCATCACCAACGTTCGCGAATCTGAACTTCTGGAGGCCGGAGAGAAGCTGGCCAAAGCGCTCGATGCCGCTGGAGTCGACGTCCTTCTGGATGACCGCGACGAGCGTGCAGGCGTAAAGTTCAAGGATGCTGAATTGATCGGAGTTCCCTATCGAGTGAACATCGGCAAGAAGCTTGCCGACGGGCAAGTGGAACTCGTCGATCGCCTCACCGGCGTCACCACCTGTCTGCCCGTGGACTCCTTGAGTCAGCACCTCGCATCGCTTCTGGCTGCGTCCAAATCCTGAGGTTCTCTCCAAAGCCATGTCCGCCTCCAATCTCGGATCACCATGCCTGTAAGAGTCAAACTCGTCACCCGTCGTCACCGTCCATGGCTCTCGACGCTGGTGCGCGCAGCCGTGCTGCTCGCGCTGGTTGTGATCCTCATCGGGGCCGCCATCTTTGGCTCCTTCTGGTTCCGCTATCGGGGCATGGTGGCGGAGCGCCTGGCCAAAGGACCCCTCTTCGGAAATTCAGCCCAGATCTATGCTGCCCCCCAGGAAGTCCGCCCCGGCCAGCAACTCTCCGCAGCCGCGATTGCTGCTACGCTTCGCCGCACAGGATACAACCTCAACCCCGACCTCGGACGCTACGAACTGCGAGGCAACTCGATCCTCATCAAACCGGGACCCGACAGCTATCTGGCTATGGATGGCGCCACCATCGCGACCGCCGGAGGCGTGGTGCAGAGCATTACGGCGGAGAACGGAGCCCCGCTCGCCGCCTACAAGCTTGAACCGCAGTTGATCACCGCGCTCTCGGAAGACAACGAACGCACCAAGCGCCGTCTGGTGACCTACGATCAGATTCCTCCGCGCATGGTGCAGGCCGTGCTCGCCATTGAGGACCGCCGCTTCTTTGAACACGGCGGGATCAACTACGTGCGCACCGCAAAATGCGCCGTGCAGGATCTGTTGGCCCACCGCCTGAACTGCGGCGGATCCACCCTGACGCAGCAGTTGGCCCGCGGCTTCTTTCTTTCTCCGGAGAAGACCTACTCCCGCAAGATCGCCGAGGTCATGATCACCTTTCAGCTTGAGCACCACTTCACCAAGCAGCAGATCTTCGCGATGTATGCCAACGAGATCAATCTGGGCCAACGAGGCTCCTTTGCCATCAACGGCCTTGGCGAAGCGGCCCAAGCATACTTCGGCAAGAATCTGGGCCAGTTGGACGTGGCGGAGTGCGCTCTTCTGGCCGGGATGATCCAGCGGCCCAATTACTTCTCTCCCTATCGCCATCCGGGGCGGTCCATGGATCGGCGCAACCTGGTCCTTGACTCCATGGTGGAGACCGGAGCCATCACGCAGGATGAGGCGGCTCGCGCCAAGGCCGAACCCATTCACCTCGCTCCCCCGGACATCGATGCCTCCGAGGCGCCGTACTTCGTCGATCTGGTTCACGACCAGATCGTGCAGCGTCTTGGAGAATCGGCCACGGCCCATTCGGCCCTGCGCATCTACACCTCGCTGGACCCTGATCTGCAGCGTGCCGCCGCCGCCGCAGTTTCAGCGGGGATGCAGAACGTCGACGAACTCGTGCGTCGGCGTTACTTTCTTCGCCACCATGCGCGCGGGCAGAAGTTCACCAAGGACTACATCCCGGATGGCCCCATCACCTACCCTCAGGTCGCCCTGGTAGCCCTGAATCCGCATACCGGGCAGGTACTGGCGCTGGTTGGCGGCCACCATTACGCTACCTCCCAACTCGATCACGCCCTGGCGGAGCGCCCCACCGGATCCACCTTCAAGCCCTTCGTTTATGCCGCGGCTTACAATACCTCGCTGGATGGCTCCAGCCTTGGCTCCGGCGGAGTCTTTACGGCTTTGACCAGACTCAACGATGACCCGCAAAACTTCGGCACCGACAGCCATCCCTACATGCCAGGCAACTTTGTCAAAGGAGAGTTTCCGGGGATGGTCACCGCCGCTGACGCCCTCGCGCACTCCCTGAATATCGCCACCATCGCTCTAGCCCAGACGGTGGGATACGACAATATAGCCGCCTTGGCTCGTTCGGCGGGCATCCTCAACGCGCGTGGAACGCCCTCAGTCGCCATTGGCACCTACGACGCTACCCCCCTGGAGATGGCCGGAGCGTATACGGTCTTCGCCAACAACGGCGTCCATCTCAAGCCCTGGGTTGTCGCCAGCGTCCGCAACCCGGATGGAGACATCGTCGCCGACTTCGCACCGGAGGCCAAACAGGTTCTGGACCCCCGCACCGCCTTCCTCACCCAGTCCCTGCTGCAAGGAGTGGTCGACTACGGCACGGGCGCAACCGTCCGAGCGCATGGCTTCAAGGCTCCCGCTGCCGGCAAAACCGGCACCGAGCACGACTCGTGGTTTATCGGCTACTCTTCCAACCTTCTCTGCGTGGTCTGGGTGGGCAACGACGATTACACCGATCTCAAAATTCAGGGCGCGGACGCCGCCGCGCCCATCTGGGCCGAGTTCATGACCCGCGCCATCCAGATTCCTCAGTACTCGGATATGAAAGCTCTCGGTCCCATGCCCAATGGCGTCGAGATGGTCACCATCAACCGCCCTACGGATCTCATCGCCGACGACTCCTGTCCTGACAATGACTTCTCCGTCGCCTTCCTAGTCGGCACAGCCCCGGAGAACACTTGTTCGCACCTGGGAGACAACCCTCAATCGCTGGGCAGCCGCATCTTCAACTTCTTTACCGGAAGATCCAATACATCCAGCAACGCTCCAGCGACGGCTCAGCCTGGGGAAGAACCCAAGCACCGCAATCTGCTGCAGAAGATCTTCGGTACAGGCAAAAACAAGAGCTCATCCCCACCCCCGCCGGCATATGAACCCTCGCCGCCGTCTCAATCGCCACAGCCTCCTCAGTAGTCATCGCCCCGTGGAGCGCGGAGGATCGAAGCCTCACCGCCCCCTCATCCTATTCCATCCCACCTTGCGAAGACCCCTTACCGGCGTACCCTCAACGGTGTCCGGAGCCTCCAAACCCGCGTGCATCCGCTTGTCAGTTTGCCGCTGTCACTCCGTTACGCTCTGCCCGCTGCGCCAGCAGGTCTTTCCAACTCCCGAACTCTGAACTGGGATGGGCTTGGCTGAGTTGCGGACCTGGATGGAGCAAGGCCTGCGCTCGCGCTATCCACGCGGTCCAGCCGTTCTTTGCTCTCAGCAAGCCAATATCGCAAGAGAAAAAAGCCGGCCAGCCAGAGGCCAAGTTCGATTGCGACCTGTGTCGTCCAAACCCATCGAATCGCCTCATAAATGGAGAACCAGATGGCAAACATATGCAGACAGAAGAATCCTGTCCCCGCCAGAGCGCGCCTGCTGAACAAGACGCTCCTCGACACAGGTTCAAACAGAAGCGGAGTGGCGACCAGATACAGGGGCCATGCATACCCAACCAAACGATTGATCCATGTCCCCAGCATCGGCGCAAGCACCAGTGAAGCGGCTCCGTAGAGTAACGTAAAACGAAGCAGCCCATTGGGCGGATCCACAGACTCAGGCAGCTTCCTGCGTCGCCACCATAGGAATACCGTCAGCAGGGGAAGCAGTCCAAACTCATTCAGCATCGTCATCGTGATCTTTATCCAGCCTAGCGAAGAGACGCCGCAGATTCCGATGGCCTGCACGGAACCAAGGTGAACTGCCAGCTTCCATGCCGGCGCTGAACAAAAACTCTGATTGACGTTACTCCATGGAACCAGGCCAAGGACGTTGTTGGCGAAGTTCCAAGGCGCTTTGGCGAGCATGTAGATGGCTTCGGGAAGATGTTCCAGGTTGGGCTGAGCGTGCAAAGCCAGATGCTTCACCACCATCGCTCCGGCCAGCGCCGACGTCACGGCAACCGATTTATCTCTCCACCTCAACCATTGCCAACCGGATATCAGGAAGCAGACCAGCGTGAGCGAGGTCGACTCTCGCGAAAGCATCAGAGGAAACATCATCAACGACGCAGCCAGCATCTTTTCGTTCTTCAACAAAAGCAACATCAACCCCAGCAAAGCGGAGTACCAAAGATCGGGCAGCACCATCTCCTTCATCAGCATGGGCCAAAACGGGACGAACGCGATGGCGGCCAGCAGCCAACTGGGGGCTGACGAGCGGAACAAAACGGTATAGATCACCATCAGCATGGTCACCAGCGAGAAGATGCCTTCCAGCACAAAGCCTTCTTCTACCGAAGAGTGCAGCAGATGCCCGAGCGCGGCCGCGGAGATCGCTCCCAGTTGACGCAGTGCGAAGGGCTGCATCACCTGACTGTAATCCCCTGTGGCGATACTCAGGTAAAAGCGCGCATCCCCGGTCACAAAGACTGACTCCCGGCCGGCAATCGCATGCATCGCAGCGAACAGGCAAAATAACATCGACAACAGCCCGGCGGCCAGACGCAGCGGTACCGGCATGCGTCGGATAGGTGTTTGCAGCGCGCGAAGGATGGCCTTGGGGGTGTCGACGATGAACAATGGCAGGCTCGAAATCTGACTATCTATGCATTTGATTGTACGGTCGTCGGATCCTGGGCTCGTCCGTGCAGAAAACGGACCTGCTTCCCAATCCACCTCCTCTTTACGCTTTTACGCTTGCTGAAAGATGCACCCGACTTGCGTGTAACTGCCGTTCCATGCTGACAGCCTCGACCGACAGGAGAACTTTTCCCAGAGACCGTCGTCTCTCCATCGCATCCGGGCCTGTTGATCCAGACTTGTGGAAAACATCCGCTTCCTTTCTCAGTGGCTGCCGGTTCAAAATGGCTCTGACTTGGAGATCCGGGTCGCAGCTTGCGGCAAAGCAGGGAAGGAAGTAGGCTAAATGATTTACGGTGAGAGAATCCCAGGGCAAAAACGTGGTAAGCGAAGCAGACCGACGCAGGCTCAGAGATCTGGCGGCAAAGGCGGCCGAGCAAGCCTACGCGCCTTATAGCCGGTTTCGTGTAGGGGCGGCGCTCCTGCTCGACAATGGCGCCGTGGTAACCGGATGCAATGTCGAGAACTGCTCTTACCGGCTGACAAGCTGCGCCGAGCAGGTGGCCGTTGCTCGGGCGGTAGCCGAACACGGTCCGAGTATCCGCTTGAGAGCCGTCGCCGTGACCAATCTGAACAGCGCGGCCAGTGCGCCTTGCGGAGCCTGCCGCCAAACCCTGGCCGAATTCGGAGACGATGCAACCCTGATTCTGTATCCAGGAGAGGGCGGCGCGGCGATGGAGACAACCTTGGGCGAGTTGCTCCCCTCGGCCTTTTGCGCCACGTTTCTGGAAGACAGCACAAAGAGCTCTCCCTCGGCGCAAAACGTTTGCCAGGTTCCTCTCCGGAAGCCAGCGGATCCCGGCGCGACGAAGAAGCGTTAGACTCCCTTATCTGAGCCGGACCTCCTGGAACGAGCCAGAGGCGGCGTGTTGCGGGGACGGATTGCTCGAAGCCCTTTGGACGATCTTGCCATGCATGCTATCGATCTGTTGTTGAAGAAGCGGGACGGCGCAGAGCTGTCCACGGCAGACATTCAGTTCTTTGTGCGGGCAGTCGTACGCTACGGAGAAGCAGCCTTGGACGGGCAACAGGCAGCCGTCGCAGACGGAGGCGCCGAGCTTGCCGGACCTCCGGGTGAAGGAGCCATCACCGGCTCCCAGCTCGGAGCCTTCCTGATGGCCGTCTTCCAGCGCGGCCTTTCGCTGCGGGAACTCTCGGATCTCACACAGGCCGTGCGCTTCTCCGGCGAGACCTTCGATGCTTCCACTCTGAATGCGGAGCATATGGAGGCTTTCACCCTGGATAAGCACTCCACGGGAGGGGTGGGAGACAAGAGCAGTCTGCTGATTGCCCCAATATGGGCTGCCGCCGGAGCGCTTCAGCCAGCCATCGAGGAGCAGCGTAAAGCGGCGAGCGCTCCCTCGTCTCTCTTTGTTCCCATGATCTCGGGACGCAGCTTGGGCCACACTGGCGGAACCCTGGATAAGCTGGAGACCATTCCAGGCTTTGACTCGCAACTGGGGCAGGAGCGGGTGACCCAGGTGCTTAGGGAATGCCACGCCGTGCTAGTGGGACAGACACCGCGGCTGGTCCCCGCGGACCGCGTTTTATACGGAATGCGCGACCATACGGGTACCGTCGATTCGCCGTTTCTGATCTGCGCCAGCATCATGAGCAAAAAGCTGGCCGAGGACCTCAGGGGGTTGGTGCTGGACGTAAAGGTGGGCTCGGGAGCGTTTATGCCTACCGAAGAGCGGTCAACGTTTCTGGCCGATCTGATGGTGTCCACCGGGGAGTCTTCCGGCACACGGACCGTGGCTCTGCTGACGGCCATGGAGGAGCCCATGGGCCGCTTCTCCGGGAACTGGGTGGAGGTTCAGGAGTGCGTGGAGATCATGAAAGGCGCTCGCCACCGCATGTCAGAAGACCTCATCGAGTTGGCGACCACGCTCAGCGGCTGGGGACTCTTTCTCTCCGGCAGAGCCAACTCTCCGGAGCATGGAGCAAAGATGGCCGATACGATCCTGCGGTCAGGGGCGGCCTACGCCGCCTGGTTGAAGATCATCGCCGCGCAGGGTGGAGACGTCAGCATCTTCTCCGATCCAGCAGCTTTCCATCGGCCCCGCGCCGTGCGTGTCCTGCGCGCCGCCCATGCGGGGTATCTCTCCACCATGGATTGCAAAGAGGTTGGCTGGGCGGTCCAGCGCCTGGGAGCGGGCCGCGCCCGGCCAAGCGATCCTGTCAGCGCCCATGCCGGACTGGAGAGCCACGCGAAGATCGGCGACCGCGTCGAGGCCGGGCAGCCCATCTTCACCCTTTTCAGCGAGGACGAACTCCTGCTCGACGAGCCCTGCCGCATGATCGAAGGCGCGCTAACGATAGCTGACAGGCCCCCAGAGCGCAGACCACTGATTCGAGCAGTGATCCAGGCAAAGCCCGGAACAGGCGTCCAAACGTAGATGCCCGATGATCGCAGCAGGGGTGGCTTGGCCCAGCTTAAATGGTTACACTGCCGTTACCCGCTCGATATCTGCCTTTCCTGCCTCTGTCTTGACGATGGGCGTAACGTGATTGCTTGAACCCTTCAGCCTCTCGGATCGGAGTTTGCCTTTGGGACGATGGACCGGACTGCTCGGACTCTTTGTTTTTGTTCTCCTTGCCTATCTCTTCTCGACCAATCGGCGCGCGATCCGATGGAAGACAGTGGCCTGGGGCCTGAGCCTGCAGATCGTCTTTGCGATCGGGGTGATCAAGTGGACCTTTGGACAAAAGATGCTGGCCAACGTCTCGGACGTGATCACCAATCTGCTGGGACACGCTGCCGATGGCTCCGGCCTGGTCTTCGGCTACCTGGGCATACCCAGCAACCCTCTAAGCGTCTTCGCTTTTTCCGTCCTGCCCACCATCATCTTTGTCAGCGCCTTCTTCGCCATCCTGTATCACATTGGCCTGATGCAGAGGGTCATCCGGGTGATGGCCTGGCTGATGCAGCGAACCATGGGCACCTCAGGAGCCGAGTCTACCAATGTGGCTGCATCCATCTTCATGGGACAGACCGAGGCCCCTCTGACCATTCGGCCCTTCCTGGAGGGAGCGACACATAGCGAGTTGATGACCATCATGACCTCCGGCATGGCGCATGTGTCCGGCGGAATCATGGCGGCATATATTCTCTTCGGGATCAACGCCAAAGACCTACTGTCCGCAGTGATCATGACCGCCCCAGGAACCATTCTGGTGGCCAAGATGCTGGTGCCAGAGACGGAAACTCCGGCGACGGCAGGCACAGTGCACATGCCCCGCAGCGAGGAGCAAAGGAACGAAAACCTGGTGGGAGCTATTGCGCGCGGCACCATCGACGGTGGGCAGCTCGCCTTCAACGTCGCCATCATGCTGATCAGCTTTGTCGCCTTGGTCGGACTGGCCAATGGAATCATGCTGGATTTGTCCAACTTCGCCTGGGCCCACGGGCACATTCCCTTCCCTCACTCTCTCAATGCGGTGCTGGGCGTTGCGGGAGCGCCAGTGGCCTGGCTGATCGGGATTCCGTGGCATAACGCCCGAGCGATTGGGAACCTACTGGGAACGCGTATGATGATCAACGAGTTTCTGGCCTTCCACGATCTGGGCCAGATCAAGACCATGCTGCCGCCGCGAACCTTCTCGATTGCCACGTTTGCCCTGTGCGGCTTTGCCAACGTAGGCTCCATTGGCATGCAGATCGGCGGCATCGGAGCCCTGGCGCCCAGCCGAAGGGGCGACCTGGCGCGGTTGGGCGTGCGCGCCATGTTGGCCGGAACCATGGCAAACCTGATGTCGGCCAGCATTGTGAGTCTCTTGATCCGGTAGAGCATCCTGCCACACAGGCCGCAACTTCTATCCGCGGCCCTTCCAAAAAACGCGATGGGGTCTCCGCTTCATCCATCCGAAAAAACCGCGAAGGGAGAGATAATGATGACTGACCCATACACGCGAGCCGCTGCGGCTGCCGAGTCCATCCGCTCCAGGGCTCGGGAACGGCCTACCCTGGCGATCATACTGGGCTCCGGGCTGGGAGAGTTTGCGCGTGAAGTGGAGAATGCCACCGCCATCGACTACGCGGAGATTCCGGGCTGGCCGATATCGACAGTAGAAGGCCATAGCGGCAAACTCATCCTTGGAACCATCCTCGGAGTCCGCGTGGCGGTGATGCAGGGGCGCGTGCATGCCTACGAGGGTTACTCCATGAACGAGGTAACCTTCCCCATGCGAGTGCTCGGACTACTGGGATGCACTGCAGCCATTGTCACCAACGCCGCCGGCGGAATCAACACAAGCTACAGCACAGGAACCCTGGTCAGCATCAGTGACCATATCAACCTGACCGGAAGCAACGCCGCGCTGGGACCAAACGAGCCGCGCTTCGCCATAAAACCGGGCGCCGGCCAAAGGTTTTTCGATATGTCCACAGCCTACTCGCCACGCCTGCGCGCCCTGGCGCATGCCGAAGCGGAGCGGCAGAAGATCCCTCTGCCGGAGGGTGTCTATCTGGCCGTGCTCGGGCCAAGCTTCGAAACTCCTGCGGAGATCCGCGCCTTCCGCAAGCTGGGAGCGGATCTGGTGGGAATGAGCACTGTGCATGAGGTGCTGGTGGCCAGGCACATGGGAATGGAAGTGCTGGGCATCTCCCTGGTCACCAACATGGCGGCCGGCATCGTGGCCCAACCCATCGATCACCGCGAGGTGATGGAGATTGGCCGGAGGGCAGCCGTGCAGTTCACCAACTTAATCAAGGCGCTCCTGCCCCAGGTGGCCTCAGCAGTCGCCGAAGACGCCTCCGCTGGATAAGTCCCGTAACCCCAGGCGCCTGACTTCAGCGGGGATGGAGAGGGCAGCATCCTCGCGCCATCAGGATCCTAAAACATATTGCTGGGCCGCATCACCACCGATTGTGCGGCGATGATCCGGCCGCCTCCGCTGCCGGCCGCCGGAAACAGCCATCCCTCGACCGAGACGAACTCGTCCGCCATCAAGCCGTCATAGCTCTCAGGATTGAATCCCGTATAACTGGTCTGGCTGGTTGTATCCACATTGAAGGTGGAGACAGCCCTGGACATCATCGGCCACGGCGCAAAGAACATTCCGCCGTTCTCGTTCTGTCCCAGCACAAAGCTCATATTCGAGGAGTCCAGTGAGGTGATCGTCCCCGTCATCTGACTCGGTTCCAGCTCAACGGCCGATGCGGTAAACGTAAGCGACGGCGGAGGTCCCCACATGTTCATTCCCATCCCGGAACTCGTACCTGGACTCAGCGTACCCTGCTGCTCTGTGACGTTTACGGTCTGGCCCACCGTCAGACTCGCCGGACCAGAGAAGCTCAGCCCTGCCGGCATGGTGTAGCCGCTGTCATCGATCGCGTACGTCGCGCCACTCGCTAAATTGACGGTCGCCTCCCCGCCCAGCGGGAATCCCATCGCATCCGCGAAGTTATCGTGCAGGATCATCACGAAGCCAGTGGGAGGCGCACTCGCCGTGCTCGAGGACGGAATCAGGCGGATCACGGTGCCTTGCACCGTCACCGCCGCCGCTTGCTGGACATAGGTCACCGCGCTCGCCGTCAGTGTGCCGTTGGTTCCCAGGCCCGCAATCTGCGTCTGCACCACCTGACCCTGCGCCAGACAGCTCAGCCCCTGCGTGGAACAAGCGCTCGTGGGGAAGTTGCTGAAGGTCGTTGAGCTTGTCGTGTCAATGGTAAACGTCCGCCCCCACGCCGTCTGCAGGGTGAACTGGTTACTGTTGGCGCTTACCGTCTCCACCGTACCGGTAAGGGACCCAAACTGCTGTGGGGTGGGGACAGGCGGCAGCTCAGACGCCGTCACGCCGTTCGCCACGCTCAGATTCACGGAGAGATCCGACTGGATCACCGTGTTCAAGTGGAAGTGAATCGCAAACCCGAGCGGTGAGCCGGAACTTATCGTCACCGGAAAGGGCGACGAGGAGATGGACAGCGACGACGAACTGCTAGCGAGAGTCGGCGTGAGCTGGCAGACGCTGCCGACCGCGCACGTGCTCCCCAGGGACGAATCGGACTGGTTGTAGATCACCAGCTCGGGGTTCGCAAAGGTCAGGTTCAGGCTGTTGTAGATCCCCGCCGCCACGTTGGCCGTGCTCAAGAACGCTGACAGCGCTTGCAGTTGTGTCACATCTACCTCAATCGGCGTGCCGCTGTTCAACAGCGAAACCGACGTCCCAGAGGTTGACATCAGCGAGGCGCCCGTAAGGCTCACCTGAAAAAACAACACCGATACGCCGGCCGGTGGATCGTCCGTCATCGAGATGGACACGGGCGCTGTATCGGCCGTCGCGCTCGTCATCGAGTTTGTCATGTTCGAGCTGCATCCTGCCAATAGCGCGACCATCGCGGCGGAGACAAAGCCTAGAAGAGCAATCTTCCCAGTCATGGGATCTCCTCCTTGCGCCAAGCCAGGGCAATTTGCCTACCGCGCAGCATCGACGCATCCCCGCGCCCATGCCGCATACACAGGCCTGGCGCCAATGGTAGAACTTGAAATTATAGACGCGGATCTCGAATACAGGGTTGCAGACCTGCCCGCCGCTTGCTCCTAAAGGAACCCTCCGAACGCGCTCTCTCGAAAAGGAACACGCTGGTCGACTCGGGCCGCCCCACGGGTTCTGGCGTGACATCCGCGAATCGCCGAGCCCCCTACTTTCCGAAGTCGACCGTAGGCGCCGTCGCGTTGGCCGGATTCCCCTTGAAGTACTCGTCGCGGTAGTGGAAACCCGCCATGTTGGCCCAGATGCTATTCGGGAACTGGCGGATGTACACGTTATAAGCCTCCAGCGCTTTGTTGTAACGCTGGCGCTCCACAGCGATGCGGTTCTCTGAGCCGGCCAATTCGTCTTCCAGGCGCATGAACTGCTCGTTGCCCTTTAGATCGGGATACTCCTCCTGCAAGCGATAGAGGGGGATCAGAGCGGCATCCAGCTTGGTGTTGGCCTGGATGCTGCTGGCACGGTCAGAAGACGCTGCCAGAACGCCGGCGCGCGCATTGGCGATGTTGGTCAGCACCGTCTCCTCCTCACCCACGTAGCCTTTGACGCTGGCTACCAGGTTGGGAATCAGGTCCAGACGGCGCTGCTGCACCACGTCCACCTGTGAGTAGGCTTGGTCAACATCTTCGTTGAGCTGCACCATCTGGTTCTTCGCTGAGATGTAGCTGCCAAAGGTGAGGATCACCACCAACAGCAGCATACCGAGCACTCCAAGCACAACCCACAGAGCCTTCATCGATGTATTCCCTTTCGCGTCTATCGTAGTCATGATTTTGATGCCTGATTGATTCCCTTGCCGAGATCCGGGCCTACCAATCGCCGCTCGCCCCACCACCACCGGAGCCTCCGCCAAAGCCACCGCCAAAGTCTCCACCGCCCGAACCATCGCCACCCCCGGAGTCTGCACCTCCGAAGCCACCACCGCCAAAACCTCCACCGCCCCCGAAGCCGCCACCCATCAGGTTGCCCAGCAGGAACCAGAGCCAGCCACCACCTCCGCCGCCACCCCGGAACATCAGAAGCAGAAGGATCACAAAGAAGAGGATGCCGAACCAGTTGGTGTGGCGCCGCGATTGCCGCTCGCTGTAGGCGACGTTCGGCATCTCCTGGGGCGGAGACAAAGTCACGTTGGCGTCGGCGGCGATCACGTCCGCAATCTGCTGGACTCCGGATTGGATCGCCGGGCCGTATTGTCCCTGCTCCAGCAGCGGATTCATGCTGCGGCGAATGTCGCCCACCTTGGCATCGTTGAGGATGCCCTCCAGTCCGTAGCCGACTTCGATCCGGTCCTTGTGGTCCTGAATGGCAAACACCATCACGACGCCGCGATCGCTGGACTTTGGACCCACCTTCCAGCGATCCTCCAACTCCGTGGTCCAGGGATCGATATCCTGGCCGTCGAGAGACTTCACCGTGACCACCTCAATGGTGGCATGAGCCCGTGAGTACACCTGCCAGGCGATGTCTTCGATGTTCTCCTTGGACGCCGGGTCGATCACTCCCGCAAAATCACTGACGTAGCTGGTAGGCTTGGGAAGCTTGTCCGGCGACTCCGCAAATGCATGATTTGCAAACGCAAACAGCAGCAGAAGACTCAGGAGTTGTCGAGCACCGGTCACAGGAAGATTCTACGCCAGAAACCCAGCCGAGACGCCGCATAGAACAGGAGGCCGGAATGGCAACCTGAGGCCTTCACAGGCGCACAGACATTGATCCCTTTTCTTCTTCCGATACGCTCAACTCCCTTGCTTCTACCCTGTATCCTTTCTCATGGAGAGCCTGATGGAATCCATGAACGATGCACACTCTGCCGCTGTCGCGCTGCCTGTCGCCGAGCCCGAGCCAACCTCAACCCCGATCCACGGAACTGAACTGCGGGATGACTACGCCTGGATGCGGCGGAAAGAGGAGCCTCGCGTGCAGGCCTACCTGGAGGCAGAGAACGCCTACACCACCGCCGCGATGCGCGATACGGAAGAGTTGCAGAAGAAGCTCTATGACGAGATTCTCTCCCACATCAAGGAAGATGATGCCTCGCTTCCCTACCGCGATGGCGCATGGGAATACCTGACCCGAACCGAAAAGGGCAAACAGTACCCCCGTTTCTGCCGGCGGCCTGTCGGCAAACCAGAAGAAGAGACCGTCATCCTGGATGTGAACCTGCTCGCCGAAGGACGGCCATTCATGGACATCGGCACGATGAGCATCAGTCCGGATGGCAGGCTGCTGGCCTACACCACAGACGAAACAGGATTTCGTCAATATCGTCTGGCGATCAAGGATCTCCAGACCGGAACCTTGCTTGAAGATACGGCAGAGCGCGTCGGGACCATCGCCTGGGCGGCGGACTCGGCCACCCTCTTCTACACCACGGAAGACGAGCAAACCAAACGCCATGACCACGTCTTCCGTCACGCCCTGGGCAGCTCTCCGTCCAAGGTCTTTCACGAAGAAGACGAGCGCTTCAACGTTGCCGTGGGTCGAACGCGGGACCGCAAGTACCTTGTACTGGAGTCCGGCAGCCATACCACCAGCGAGGCCTGGCTTCTCCCGTCTACAGAACCGAATGCGGCGTTTCGCCTGGTGGCAGGCCGTGTGGACGATGAGGAGTATGACGTCGATCACCGCGAAGGTTATCTCTACAGTCGCACCAACCATGGCGCGGAGCAGTTTCGCCTGATGCGGACACGGGTGACGGATACCGGACGCGAGCACTGGACAGAAGTCCTGCCGGAGCGCAAGGACGCCCCGCTCGATGATGTCGACCTCTTCCGAGATTTTCTGGTCGCCAGCTATCGGGAGCGCGGTCTACCCCTGCTGCGCGTCTATTCGCTCCATGGAGATGGGCTTCCAGGGCAGTACAATGACATTCGCTTCCCTGACCCGGCTTACGAGGCCGATGGCGACGTGAACAAGGATTTTGCAGCCACTACCTACCGTTATGCTTACCAGTCGCTGGTGCGGCCACCCTCGATCTTTGAATATGACGTGACCACCCACCAGTCCACGCTGCTCAAGGAGCATGAGGTTCCCGGCGGCTTCGATGCGGCGGAATACGCTTCAGAGCGGCTCTGGTTCCGCGCCCAGGACGGAGTCGAGGTTCCCATCTCTCTGGTCTACCGGCGAGACCTCTTCCGCAAGGATGGTACTGCGCCGCTCTATGTCTACGGCTATGGCTCCTACGGACATGCGCTTCCACTGGGATTCAGCCCCGCCCGGCTGGCCCTTTTGGACCGCGGACTGGTTATGGCCTATGCACATATCCGCGGCGGTGGCGAGTTGGGAGATCCCTGGCACGACGCCGGCAAGATGATGCAGAAGCAAAACACTTTTACTGACTTTATCGCTGCCGTGGAGTTTCTGATCCGCGAAGGGTACGGCGATCCCCGACGCGTTGCAATTGAAGGCGGAAGCGCCGGCGGATTGTTGATGGGCGCCGTGGTGAACATGCGACCGGATCTCTTCCGCGTCGTGCTGAGCCATGTGCCGTTCGTGGACGTCATGAACACCATGCTGGACGCCACCCTGCCGCTCACCGTCGCCGAGTATGAGGAGTGGGGAAACCCGAACGAGAAGCCGGCCTTTGATTACATGCTCAGCTACTCGCCCTATGACAATCTGCGCGCCGGCGCTTACCCCGCGATGCTGGTCAAGACCAGTTGGAATGACTCGCAGGTCATGTACTGGGAACCGGCCAAGTATGTTGCCAAACTCCGCACCCTGAAGACGAACGATGCCCCGTTGCTGCTACATGTCAACATGGATGCAGGGCACGGCGGCTCCAGCGGACGCTATGACTACCTGAAAGAGATCGCCTTCGACGACGCCTTCCTGCTCCGCGAGTTGGGCGTGGAGAGCGGCGACCATCCCCGGTAGGCATCCGTTCATCCACGCATCGCCAAACTTTGGCTGCCTGTGGGGTAGACCCATCCTCGCTTTGGGAGCGCGGCGGTAGGTAAAACCATCGATACCAGCTCTATTATCTTCACGTAACCAGCCCACCCCTCACGCCGGGATCGTATCGCCCTCGCCGGGAGCCAGGAAAAGGTTCGCCTCCAGGTTGTGCTGCCGGTCATAGAGGTCGCGGTAACGTCCGTTAAGTTGATAGAGCGTCTCATGGTTCCCGCGCTCCACGATGCGCCCCTCTTCGACCACCAGAATCTGGTCGGCGCGCCGGATGGTGGAGAGCCGGTGAGCGATGACAAAGGTCGTCCGGCCTTGCATCAGGTAGCTCAGGCCATGCTGAATCAGAGCCTCGGACTCGGAGTCCAGCGAGCTGGTAGCCTCGTCCAGAATCAGAATCCGCGGGTCGGCAAGGATAGCGCGGGCAATGGACAGCCGCTGCCGCTGCCCTCCTGAGAGCTTCACGCCGCGCTCTCCAACCACAGTGTCGTAGCCCTCGGGAAAGCGTTCGGCAAACTCGTCCACTCGAGCGATCCTGCACGCCCGGAGAAACGCCTCTTCATCGGCCCCGGGGCGGGAGAACTTCACGTTCTCGCGGATGGTTCCATCAAAGAGAAATGTCTCCTGGAGCACCACACCCAGTTGCTTGCGGAAGCTGGAGAGCCTCACCGCAGCCAGGTCATGCCCATCGACGAGGACAGCTCCGGATTCGGCGGTGTGAAAGCCGCAGATCAGCGAGATGATGGTGGACTTGCCAGAGCCGCTGGAACCTACCAGAGCGGTCACGGTTCCATGCGGAGCCACGAAGTTGATGTTGTGGAGAACCGGCTTTCCCGCCGTGTAGGAGAAGCTGACATCGTCGAAGCGAACGTCGCCTGTCAGCGTTCCGAGCTCGATCTGGCGAGCTGGATGGATGTCTTCTTCCATCTCGTCCATGATCTCGCGCGTTCGGTCCAGGCCGGCCATCGCCTCCGTCAGTTGCGTTCCAATGGCCACCAGTTGCACCACCGGCGCGGTCATGAAGGCGAGCATCATCACATAGGAAAAGTAACCCCCGGCGGTGAGCTTGCCTGCCGCGTTCAGATGCGCGCCCATGTACATCACCAGCGCTCCCACAATGCCCAGGATCACCGTCGAGGAGAGCGTCATCAAGGACTGCGCTGTCAACGAGCTGATCACATTCTGAAGCAGGCGGCTGACCCCAGCGGCAAAGACATGGGACTCACTCTCTTCTGCGTGATAACCCTTCACCACGCGCACGCCTCCCAGAGACTCCGTAAGACGTCCCGTCACCTCGGCGTTGATCTTGGCTCTCTCTCGAAAGATCGGGCGAATGGTCTTGAAGGCCTTTTGCAGCACCAGAGCAAAGGCCGTCATCACCACGGCCGCCAGCAGCGTCATGCTCACTGAGACGTACATCAGGTAAGTAAACGCGAAGATGGCGGTCAGGACGCCGCCGACAAAGTCCACAATCCCCGTGCCAATCAGGTTCCGAACGCCTTCGACATCGTTCATGATCCGCGCGACCAATGTGCCGGTGCGATTCTCGTCGTAAAAGGAGACGGAGAGCCTGCCAACATGACGCTGAACCCGCACGCGGAGCTCGGCAATCAAGCGCTGACCCTCCTTGGAGAGCAGTTGCGTCAGCGTGTAAGAGGTGATGCCCTGCACCAGCGTGGCGCAAAGAACCGCCCCAACGATCCACGGAAGCAGGGCGTAGTGGCGCTTGTTGAACACCTGGTCGATCAGGGGACGGAAAGAGGCTGGCAGCACCAGGGCGCAGATGCGATTGACGATCATCAGCAGGAAGCAGCCGGCCAGCAACAGGCGCCGCGGCCTGATCAGCCCCCAAATCTCCGGCCACACGTCCTTGAGCTTCGGCTTGGGGCGCTGCGAACTGAGATCCGCGGAGATGGAGCGGCCGGGGTGACTTGAGTTTTTTTCCGCAGAACGCATCCGGTGACCTCCGCCCAGGCTGGAACCTCCAAAGCTTGCCATTGGCCTCCTCGAAAGAGTGAAAGGTTGAGCCCCTCGAATCCTAAATGGCTCCAGAGCGCCGTGCGGCGATGAAGCTGCGCACGCAGAGCAGAACAAATACCAGACAAAGCACCGCCATTAACAGTTGCTCATGCGTGGCCGCGGGATGGGCGAGTGGTATCTCGCCGCCATGAGACTTGATCAGGTCCCGGGTAGCCATAAACCCCGGAAAGAGAAATCCAAGCAACCCAATGGTAACGGCAATATGCATGTAGAGCTTCCGTTTGGAGGCGTCCTCAGAGGTAGCCAGCTTGGCCAGAACAGCCAGCGCAAGCCCGAACCACACCGGGATCAGCGAGGTGGGATGAACCGAACCTGTGGTCAAAAAGTAGAAGACGCCAACTCCAGTAAGGACGGCTCCGAAGTAAAAGGTGATGCGCGACATAAGACTCCTTTCCGAGGGGGGAGAGTGAAAGCAGGTCAATCACAGAAATATTCAGAAGCTTGAGGAGAAGAAGATGAAGAGATCATACAAAAGAACGGAAGCAACGGATCGACGCCAGTAAGGGAGAAACAAGGGTGCTGAAACGGCTAAGTGAGGGCACGGAACAGATCAGATCTCGGTCCACGTCAGGTCAGCCCATTGGATGCTTTCCCTTGCCGATTAGGTGCGAATGCGCCCGAGGTTCAGCAGGCGCCGGCGCCATAACCCCACTCAGGATGCCGCGCTGCGAATCTGCGCCAGCATCTCCGCCACCGACCAGTCGTTGGTAGGGTAAAAGGCGAAGATCCGGCCCTGCCGGTCGATCACTACGGTGGAGAGGGAGTGCTGGAGAATCCCATTAGCCTGGGGTGTGACGCCAACATCAAAGAACTGCTCCATCTTGGGAAGTTCCGCAACAGAAGGAGCCGCAAACTCCCAGTGTGAAAACGTCTCATGGGAGTTCCCCGTATAGGCCTCGCCGTAATTGCGCAGCACGCTGGGAGTATCGTAAGTAGGATCAAAGCTTACGGTCAGCAGGTGCGTCTGCTGGTAAAGCTTCCGGTCGGACTGCAGGCTCTTGTCAATCGTGGCAAAGTTGCGGCTCAGACGGATGCAGTAGTCTGGAAGCGGACAGCGTGTGTAAATGAAGGTTAATAACACGACCTTGCCGCGATACTGGCGGAGGTCGATCTTGTGGCCAGACTGATTGAGCAGCGAAAAGTCTGGAACCTCATCGCCCTTCTCCGGCACATGATAGTTCACCGTCGGCTTGTAGTCCGGGCGAGCCTCGGCAATAACGTCAATCTCCGTCAGGCGCAGGTTCGTTGGACCTGAGGAATCATGATCCACCAGAAGCGTCGCCGTAATCAGGTCGCCGGGATGAAGCTCGGAGAAGATCGATGGATCGTCGAGGCGATAGGCCATGGTCATCGCCGGCATAAAGCCGGGAATCTCTTGATGCTTCAGTAGCACCTCCCCGTTGGAGGGGTCGGTGCTGATCACTACCCCGCGCACCGGATATCTCCGGGAAGGAACTTTCGACACTGAGGGGTTCGTCCGGCGATGACAGCCTATCATGCCAGATGCCATCGACGTCAGTGCAACCAACAGGAGAACAAGAGGCAGTCGATGACGCATGATGAAGATCTCCTTATAAGGATCGATGAGGCTCGCAAACTTGATGAGACACACCCCACGCTGCTGCGCCATCGGCTCCGGCCGAACGGCCCGAAGAAGACAGGCTTCTAAAATGATAAACACATCGAGCCAGGCATGAGCCATCCTCACACCAGATCTCCTCAGCATGACAGCGTAGCCGGGCCATCGGTCGTCTGGCTGGCCGCTGGGCTCCTGCTCGCCGGGCTGGGAACCGTATTGCTCGGGCCAATCATGCCCACCCTGCTGCACGATTGGCGGCTTACCGACCAGCAGGGCGGTCTCTTGCTGGCATCCAAATTTGTCGGGGCTTTTCTGGGCGGAGCGTCCGTCCCACGTCGCTTGCGTGTGGGAGTACTCGCCGGCGCCCTCCTGGCCTGCATCGGCTTTGCCGCCTTCGCCCTCAGCACCGGACTCCTGAGCGGCGCCGCTTGTCTCTTTGTAAGCGGCTTCGGCCTCGGCCAGTTGATCGCGTCTTCCAACATCGTTGTCGGCAGACGATTCACCCACCACACCGGCTCGGCGCTCTCGCTGGTCAACTTCTTCTGGAGCCTGGGCGCCGTGCTGTGCGGGCTGATCGCCGCAGCCGTGCTGCCGCGATTTCACCTGCGCCAGGCGCTGCTGAGCTTCGCAGCGATGTTCCTCCTCACCGGAATCGGTGGGCTCATACAGCCCTCCAAGGAAGCCGCGGCTGCACCCGACTTCCCTTCCACGAACTCCGTCTCACCACCCTCACAGCTCCTGCTTCGCTTTGGATTTCTCCTCTTCCTCTACGGCGGCCTGGAGACTTGCATGACGGGATGGCTCACTACCTATACCGTGCGCTTCTCGGATACGCATCTGCTGGGGGGACAATCGGCGATCGTTCTGCTCTGGTCGGCGTTGACCGCCGGCCGTGCGCTCTCTTCGGCAGCCCTGCGAATCATCCCCGAGTCCTCCCTGCAACGCCTCGGCATGGCGCTCTCCATCCTCTGGATCGCGGCCCTGGCAACCACCAGCCACGGACCGCTGCTCTCGCTCTACTCCGTGCTCTTGGGGCTCAGCCTGGCGCCCTTCTTTCCCACCACCTTTGCCCTGCTGATCGAAAGCCGCCCAACCGCCCGCGCAGCCGGCTTTATCCTGGCCGTCTCCGGATTGGGAGCAGCGCTCTTTCCCTGGATGATGGGATTCGTCTCCACGCAGAGCGGATCACTGCGCGTAGCCATGGTTGTACCCCTCGCGCTGGCTCTCACACTGCTGCTCCTCAGTCCCGTCCAAAGCCAGGGCTCCCAACCCGGGTGAACTTCGCCTTCACAATCTGCCAGGCCTCAAATTGTTCCTCGCGAAATTTCGATATAACGATAGACGATGTCCTCAGCAACTTTCGCCGATCTCCTGCACAGCCTGGATCAGGGCATAATCTTGATTCTGCCCAGCGAGCGTGCGGCGCGCGAGGTGAACTCCGCCTTTGACGACCGGCAAAGAGCAAGCGGCCTGCGGGCCTGGGAGCCGGCACAGGCGCTAAGTTGGTCGCAGTGGACGCGTTCGCTCTGGAACCAGTTGGTCCTCACCGGAGCAGAGCATCGGCTGCTGTTGAATCCCCTGCAAGAGCACGATCTGTGGCGTCAGGTCGTCTCCGAATACGCCGCCGCGGAGTCCATCGCCTCCATCGATTCTCTGGCGGAACTGGCGCGCTCCGCATGGCGGCTCGCCGCAGCCTACCGAGCCACCGCAAAGCTGGCTCCGTTCAGGCAGCGGCAATCCTCCGCCTCGCAAGACAGCCGCATCTTTGCCGGATGGGCGGACTCGTTTGCAAAGCTCTGCGCCCAGCGCGAGGTTCTATCCCCTGCTCTGCTGGAAGAGGCCCTGGCGGAACACCTGCGCTCCGGGCGTCTCGTCGTCACCGGTTCCCTATGTTTGGTGGATTTCAGCGAGAAAACTCCAGCTCAGCATATGCTGCTCTCTGAGCTTCAGGATCGCCAGGTCACCTCAGCTTTCAGCGGAGAAGATGAAGCCACCCGAGGTACGGATCAGGCCTTCCCTGGAACCTTCATCACTGAGTGCGATCTGGAAGCCATCCCCACACCACACGCCCTGCGCGCCTCCGTAGCTGCGGCTAATGAGCCGGAAGAACTTATGCTGGCCGCCCGTTGGGTACGCCAGTTTCTGGAGACCGCGCAGAAATGCCGGCAGAACGTGCGTGTCGCCGTCATTCTTCCCGATGTGGCTCGGGAGCGGCCTGCTGTTGAGGCCGTCCTGCGCCAGGTTTTCGCCCCCGAACTCCAGTCGATCGACGCCGACATCTCCTCGACTCCATGGGAGTTTTCTTCTGGACCCTCATTGCCGTCGCTTGCCGTCATCACCGACGCTCTGGAGCTGGTTCGCTGGACCCGTACTCCCCTGAGTCGGGAACGGGTGAGTTCGCTGTTGCTTTCGCCCCATGTGGGCGAGAATGGGACCGCTCCGAGCGCTCTCGATGAAGCTGCCCGTTTCGATCTCCGCAGGCTGCGCCGCCTGACCGCGCTGCGAGATCAGATCAACATTCACCAGGTGCTGGAGCACGCTGAAAAGATTGCTTTGCAACAACCGTCCGAGCTGCTCTCGTCCCTGCGCTGGCTGAACAGGTTTGAGCAGTACGCCAGGGAGATCTCTCCAAAGTCACGCGAGTACGCCGAGTGGATGGAGTGGGTGCGTGAGCTGGTGCGAGCTGCAAACTGGCCAGGAAGCCGTCCTTTGACAGCCTTCGAGTTTGCGGCTGTTCAGGCCTGGGAGAACGCGCTGGACACCGTCTCCACGCTGGACTTTTCCGGACGGCGAGTTCCCTTTGAAGCCGCATGGCAGGCGCTGGAGTTTCACCTTCAGAGAACCGAGTTTCTGCCTGCCGCGCCACTTGCCTCCGTCCAGATCCTGAGCCCCGCCGAAGCAGAAGGCTCGGTCTTCGACGCCGTCGTCCTGCTTCGTTGCACCGATGCGAACTGGCCGCAGAGTGAACAACCTCATCCTCTATTGCCCTGGGCGCTGCAACGCTCTCTTGGAATGCCAGGTGTCGACCCCACGGCATCTGCTGCTCGCAGCCGAAGGCGATTGCAAAGCTTGCTGAGCCATGCCAAGAACATCTTGTTCACCTATGCTGCCCAGGATGAGAGCGGAAAACTGCGACCTTCACCCCTCTTGCAGGCTCTACGCTTGAAGCCGCTGGATGGAACGTCCATCCTCTCCGCTCCGGAATCTCCCGACCCTTCTCAGGAGTTCATCCCCTGCGAGACGGTTGCGGACGACGAGCCGCTGCCCGCGTTGCGCTCTGACGAGGTTGGTGGCGGAGCCTCCGTTCTACGCCTGCAGGCGGCCTGCGGCTTTCTCGCCTTCGCCCAACTGCGTCTGGCCTCCAGCGAGGTGGAGCGCCGGCCTTTGAGTGGTGACCTTGGCTTGGATGCACGCGAGAGTGGAAGCCTGGTTCATCGCGTGCTGCAGATCTTCTGGAACACCGTTCAGACGCAGGACAACCTTCGCCAGATGAGCTCGGATGAGCGCAACGCGAGACTGGCGCGCTCCATCGAGGCGGCGATTCCGCACCACCTTCGCTTGCCTGGCGCTTGGGAGCAAGCCTATCTCTCTGTGCTCCAGCAGCGGCTTTGCAATTTGCTCAACCAATGGCTGGAGCAGGAACTGCGCCGTGGACCGTTCCAGGTCCTGGCCGTGGAAAGGCAGGAGTCGATCTCCGTCGGCCCACTAACGCTCGATCTCCGTGTAGACCGTATCGACACCGTGCAGGATGGGATCTTTCTGGTGGATTACAAGACGGGCTCGGAGATCCATACCCGGCTTTGGGAGGGTGACCGGCCGGACGACCCGCAACTTCCGCTCTATGCTCTTCTGCCGGAAGCCGAGGAGTTGAAGGGACTGGCCTTCGCCTGGATACGTGCAGGCACGAATATGAACTGGGTTGGTTATCAGGCCGTGCCCGGCATTCTTCCCACCTCCAAACCCGGATCCCGCCCAAGGGTCCAGGATATGGCGCTTTTACAAACGGAGTGGCGTCAGACCCTCACGCGGCTGGCTGAGAGTTTTGCTCAGGGCAGAGCTGAGGTCTTGCCCAAGAGCTACCAGAAGAACTGCATGAAATGTTCACAGCGCCTGCTCTGCCGCATCAACCAGACCAACGCGTCGGGGATTCCGGCAGGCCCTGAAGACGAGATGGAAGAGGAAGAGGAGGAGAACGGCTTTGACTGAAGTGCTTCAGTTTCCTTCGCTTCCCGCCGATACCGAGGCTCGTGCTGCCGCGCTGGATACGCGGTTTTCATGCATCGTGGAGGCGCCAGCCGGCTCTGGCAAGACCGGTCTGATGGTCGCGCGCTACCTCAAGCTGCTCGGCGACCCATCCCTGGAACAGCCGGAGGAGGTGCTGGCAATCACCTTCACCAGGAAAGCGACCGCAGAGCTGCGCGAGCGCGTTCTCGAGCAGCTCAGCAAGGCCGCAGCGCTGCAGGAAACCAGCCCAACAGCCGAAGATCTCTCCAAGCGTCTATCGCCTTACGAGCAAGAGACACAAGCTCTCGCTCTGGCAGCGCTCCAGCGCAGCAAGAGATTTGGATGGGAGATTCTGGAACGGCCGGCCCGTCTGAACATACGCTCCATTGACTCCGTCTGCTCCCAGATTGCCAACGCACTGCCAATCCTCACCGGCGCCGGCGGACGCAGAGAAACGGTGGAAGATGCGAATCATCTCTACCAACTGGCGGCGCGAAGGACCTTCCTCCAACTCGGCAATACCAACACCCCGGCTGAACAGCAGTTGGACGCCGCTCTGCGCACCCTGCTTCTGCACCGCGACGGCAACCTCGCCGACTGCGAAGCGCTGGTAGCGGAGATGCTGAAAGGGCGCGAACAGTGGGGAGAGCTGGCGCCGATCTTTCCGGCGCGCGCGTCTGGGTCTGGAACCCAGAAGCACGCTGAGCTTGAAGATGTGATCCACCAGCGCCTGGAACGTTCGCTGGAGAACATCGTATCCTCCGGTCTCTCACGCGCTCTCCATGCCATGCCTGCAGACGCATTGCAGGATCTTGCCACGCTGGCCGCAAGGCTGAGCTGTCAACCTGGAACGAACGGCAACCCCTCACCCATCGCCCTCTGTGCAGGCAGAGAGCAGCCGCCAGGAACCAAGGCAGAGGATTTTGATCATTGGGTGGCGTTGATCGGGCTCTTATTGAAGTCCGATGGCCAATGGCGCAAACGCTTTACGAGCGCGTATCTCAAATTTGAACTGCCCAAGGCAGAGGCGCAGGCACTGCAGGAGATAGCACAAACGCTGCAGAGCTTGGAGCCTCCCAACGATGAACTTCGCGAAGCATTGGCCGGAGTTCTCAATCTTCCGCCGGCCAAATACCCGGCAGAGCAGTGGGAGATGGTCAAGGTGCTGTTTCATATCCTGCAGCGGGCTCTGGTAGAGTTGCGCCTCGTCTTTGCTGAGCGTGGCCAATGTGATTTCACTGAGTTCGCGCTCTCCGCGCGCGCGGCGCTTCGAACCGGTACCAACGCCGACCTGGAAGGCGATTTAGCCAGCGATCCAGCCATATGGGCAGGAACAGGACTCAGTCACATCCTGGTGGATGAGATGCAGGACACCTCCTCCGGCCAGTATGAGTTGCTCAACCTGCTCACTCGATTCTGGGATGGCCACACGCAAACTCTCTTTCTGGTCGGAGACCCCAAGCAGTCAATCTATCTCTTCCGGCAGGCTCGCGTGGAACGGTTTCTGCGCACCACCCTGGAAAAAAGATTGGGCGATTTGGAGTTGCGCCCACTCTCCCTGACAGCCAACTTCCGTTCCCAGACCAAACTCGTCATCGACTTCAATGCCATCTTCAGTCAAATATTCCGCCACTCCGTTACTGCGCAGGCTGGCAGCCTAGACTCGACCTTGAGCGAGGGAGTCGACGTGCCCTTTGTGCAAGCCCAAGCGATCCGCGATACCGCCTATGGATCTGGGGTGGTCTGGCATCCAAAGTTGATCTCCAACACAGATTCAACCTCCGATTCACGAGCCACAATTGCCGCCAAAGAAGCTCGCGAGATCCGCCGCATCATCGAACAGCGCCAGGCGATGCCTTTGCCACACAGCCGCGCCGGAAAGCCGTGGAGCATCGCCGTTCTGGGCCGCACCAGATTGCATCTTGAGGCCGTCATTGAGGAGCTCAAGCAGGATCGCGGAGCCGGTCCGCTGCCCTACAGGGCCATCGATCTCGACCCTCTCGACGAGTTGCCTGAGGTGTTGGACGCTCTTGCGCTGACCCGTGCCCTGCTCCACCCTGCCGACCGCGTCGCTTGGCTGGCCGTGCTGCGCGCCCCATGGTGCGGCCTGGGACTGGCGGATCTGCTGCGCCTCACTGGTGACAACGCTGCGCCGACCTCCGGCCCCCAAGCCGAGGATGACGTCCGGGAGTGGACGGTTGCGGAACTGGTGAGATCTCGCCGCGGGCTCCTCAGCTCTCAAGGACAGCAACAGCTCGACCGCGTCTGGCCCGTGCTGGAATCGGCGGTGGCTACAAGGGGAAGAACGGCAGTGGCTATCCATGTGGAACGTACCTGGCGATCCCTGGGCGGAGATCTCATGCTGCCGGAACCAAAGCGAAGGAACGTGCAGCGCTACCTGGATCTGCTACTGGCGGTTGAAAACGATGCCGAACGCGTTGACCTGAACCTGCTGAACAGCCGCCTGAAAAATCTCTATGCGGAGCCGGCCCCAGCCGTTGTGCACGACGGCCGGCTGCAAGTGGAGTTGCTCACCATCCACAAGGCCAAGGGCCTCGAGTGGGATCTCGTGCTGATACCAGGCTTGGACCGCTCCAGCGGCCAAAACCGCAACGTATTGCTGAACTGGCAGGAGTTCGACCAAGCCGCCGGGCCAGATCAGAAGCGGGGCCAAGACCGGAGTCTGGATCAGGAGGAGCACCAGTCAGCAATCGTCGTGCTGGCGCCGATCGACGAGAAGGGCGCAGAAAAAGGCCGGCTCAGCCAATGGCTCAACCGCGTCCGAGCACGCCGTGAAGCGGCAGAGAGGAAACGCATCTTCTATGTAGCTGCCACCAGAGCTCGCGAGGAACTTCATCTATTTGCCACAGCCTCCTTGACCATGAAAGGAGAACTCGCGCAGCCCCGATTTGATTCCCTGCTCAAGGCATGTTGGCCGGCGGCAAAGCCGCACTTCGAATCTCTGCTCGAGGCGCTCTCGGCAGCCGACGGCGAGGAGGACGAGCTGACAATGGCAGCCTCGGAAGCTACTCAGGAGCATACGGATGAATCAGCGCAGTCGACCACAGCAACGGTAATGCGGCTGCCCCTGAGCTACGATCCATCAGCAAGATTTCGCTTTAGCGCAGGGCGGCGGTTGCTCTATCCGGCGTCGTCCGCGCTGCGCCACGTGGCTGCGTTTCATCGGCCGGAGGGCTCCTTTGCAGCGCGCGCCTTTGGCAATGTGGTGCACCGTTACCTGCAGCGGCTGGCAAAGCTGCTCCAGGCCGAAGCAGACCAAGTCCAGAACCCGACGGACTTCAAGACGGAAGACTCTTGGCAGGCCATCGCCGCGCAGATCCCGTCCTGGCGACCGGCTCTGCAGGCGAGTCTGCGTGGGGAAGGGCTCTCTTCGACGCTCGCCCAGCGTGAGTCGGCGCGCGCCGAGCGCGCGCTCACCCTCGCGCTACGCGATCCCGTGGGGCGTTGGATCCTCTCACCCCATCCCTCCGCCGCCAGCGAGCAAACGCTGAAGCTGGCCGCTGCGGAGGCCCAGGCTTTGCGTTTGGACCGCACCTTTCTTGCCTCAACCGAACCCAACGCAGATGGCAACGACCGAATCTGGATTGTGGACTTCAAGACAACCGAACAGGGCACTCTCTCCGAGGCCGCCTTCGAGGCCGAGGAGTTGGCCAAGTACAAAGATCAGCTCGAAGCCTATGCCACGTTACGCCGCACTCTTCCCGACGGAGATCTGCCCATCCAACTTGGCCTCTACTACCCTCTGATTCCGCGCCTGCTCCACTGGCCGGCTACGCCCTCATCCTGACCACCACACCTCTGAACCGCCCTCTCCCCATCACTTTGAGTGCCTCACATCTCGCTTTTCAGAGATATAGGCTCGCAGGACGCCACACCCTTCTCAAAGAGCAACGCCTGTCGCGGGCCAGGCGGTAGATCCATCTCCGAGTCTCCTTGCGAGCGGCTTGTCTTTGAGGCCACCACAGACTTTACGGAGGCTGTAGAACTCGACCTGGGGCTGCATCCTCAGCCCTTCAACGCCCGCACCAGCGCCGCTGCCGCCGTCTCGCACTGAGCCCGGCTGATGTCCGCGTGGGTCACCAGGCGAATCGCCTGCCTTCCTAGCGAACTACACAGCACACCCTGCGCCTTGAGATCCGTAACCACCCGCCCGGCATCCAGCCCCAGCAGATCAAAGCGAACAATGTTTGTCTGCACCGTGCCCAGATCGATGGCGACAGACCTGCACGTTGCAACAGCCTGGGCCAGAAGCTGTGCGTTGGCATGGTCCTCATGCAGGCGTGCGGGCCCCTGCTCCAGCGCAATCAAGCCCGCTGCGGCCAGCACGCCGGCCTGGCGCATGCCTCCGCCTAGAGCCTTGCGGAAGATGCGGGCACGATGCATCGCTGCGGCAGAGCCCACTAGCATCGAACCCACCGGCGCGCCCAATCCTTTGGAGAGGCAGAAATTGACCGTATCAAAACCACGCGTGAGCTTAGCCACCGGAATACCCAACGCGACCGCGCTGTTGAAGATCCGCGCACCATCCAGATGCGTCGCCAGACCGGCCTCCTTGGCGCCCTGCCAGATCTCTTCAAAGATGGAGAGCGGCGTCACCGTGCCGCCCGCCATGTTATGCGAGCTCTCCAGGCAAATGAGCCCGGTGGAGGCGCGATAGTAGCTGGGCCGCGCAATGACGGCGCCGATCTGCTCCCAGGTGAGGATGCCATGCTCCCCATAGATTGCCCGCGGCAGACAGCCGGAGAAGGCGGACATCATGGCCATCTCCCAATCCAGCACATGGGAACGAGCTTCGCAGATCACCTCCTGCCCATGTTCCGTGTGCAGGCGGATCGCAATCTGGTTGCCCATGGTTCCCGTGGGAACAAAAAGCGCCGCTTCGCGGCCAAAGATTGCAGCCGCACGCGCCTCCAAGCGATTCACGGTCGGATCTTCGCCGTAGACATCATCGCCCACCTCGGCGACGGCCATGGCCGCACGCATGGCGGCGGTGGGGCGCGTAACAGTGTCACTCCGCAGATCAATACTCTCGGCTGGCAACTTTCAATTCCTCCTTGGCCTCTCCAACGGCTTGCCGCATCAGGCAGCTACGCCCATCAGCAGCCTTGTGAACACATCATTGGATAATAAACGTCCGCGCAGCGTCAGCCGCCAGCGGCCATTCTCTTCCAGCATCAAACCATCCTGGATCAGCTCTGCGGCAGCCTCTTCTGCAGACGCCACCAGATCCACGGGGAAATCCCGGCGAAGTTGCCAGAGACTCACGCCCTCCGTCATGCGCAGACCAAGAAAGACGGTCTCCTCAAAGGCCTCGCACCACCCAACCTCTGTGACACTACCATCGCTTCTGGCCAGCATCGGAAAGTCTGGGGAAAGCTCTCCCTTCAAGTAACCCGCCAGGTCCTCGGGGTTGGCAAAGCGTACGGCTCTGACATAGCCGGCGCGGGCAGTGCCGTCTTCCTCTGCGGCGTTGTCGCCCCACAGCAGCATGGAGTGAGCATCCAGTCCAAAACCCATGTAGGGAGCACGCTGCCAATACTTGCAGTTGTGGCGTGAACGACGCTGCGCAGAAGCAAAGTTGGAGATCTCGTACTGGGCAAACCCCTGCGCCGGGAGCCACTCGCAGGCGATCTCATAGAGCGCGGCCGTGGTCTCTTCGCTGGGGAGCGCCTCCGCATGAAACCGCCGCCCACCGGCCAGAACCTCCCGTCCCAGGCGAGAGTCATCATCGATCTCCAGCATGTAGACGCTCAAGTGCTTCAGCCCAATGCCGGGGGCCACCTGCAGCGAGTGCCGCCAGCTAGCCTCCGTCTGGTGTGGCAAGCCGGCGATCAGATCCACACCGAGGTCGTTGATTCCCGCTCTTTGCAGACGAAGAACCTCTTCGATGCAACCGCTTCCGGTGTGGCTGCGCCCCACCGCGGCGCTCTCACAGTCGATAAAGGACTGCACACCCAGGCTGATGCGATTCACCCCCTGGCGCATGGCCTCCTGCAGGAGCGCTTCGTCGATCTGTCCCGGCGCCGCCTCCAGCGTGATCTCCGCATCGTCGGCAAGCTGGAAGGTCTCCCGCAGCGAGACGAAGATTCGTCTCAGTTGTGCCGGAGTCAGCAGACTGGGCGTGCCTCCGCCAATATAGACCGTATCCACGGCGCGGGGAAGCTGGGCCCGCAGACTCTCTGCCCTGCCTGGCGCCAAAGCAATCTCCTGACAAAGCCGGACAACGTAGGCCTCGATAGCTTCCGGCGAGGAGACGCCCGAGGCGAAGTTGCAGAAGCTGCACTTGGAGCGGCAGAACGGCACGGAGAGGTACACGCCCAGCGTTGCTGCCTGCTCGGCTCCGGCCACCGTCGGCTTGAGATCCCCTGCGCCCATTTCTCCCATTCTTTCATGCGCCCCCGGCAGCGTCTTGGGGCGCACAGCGTCTTCGGGAGCCTCTGAAAAGGCTCTAAAATAAACGGAATGGCCGACAACCAGAAGAAGCCCGATTCAGCGCCTCCACCGGTCAAACCGGAAGGCTCCCGCCAGATCGTGGACGACGACATCGTAGGCAAAGCCTACGACGGCCGGCTGATGCGGCGGCTGGCTCGGTATCTCGCGCCTTACAAGTTGCAGGTAGCCATATCGGCGATGGCCATTGTGCTCAAGGCTGGCAGCGATGTTCTGGGCCCCTACTTTGTCAAAGTCGCCGTGGACACCTACTTTGCCCCCTTGCATCAGCGGCACTCCTGGTTGGCCGCCCGGCTCAGCCCAGACCCTGTGCGCGGCATCAGCGAGATTGCCACTCTGTATCTTGCTTCCCTGGGATTGATCTTCGCTTTAGAGTTTGTGCAGACCTATCTGATGCAGTGGACCGGGCAGAAGATCATGTTCGACCTGCGCAGCCAGATCTTTCGCCATATTCAGCAGATGCATGTGGGGTTCTTTGACCGTAACCCGGTGGGACGGCTCGTCACCCGCCTGACCTCCGATGTAGACGCCCTCAATGAGATGTTCACCTCTGGCGTGCTGGCGATCTTTGAAGATGTCTTTGTGCTCAGCTTCATCGTGGCGATCATGGTGAAGATGAGCTGGCTGCTGGCGCTGCTGGCGCTCTCCGTAATTCCCCTGATCCTCTACGCCACGCGCCTCTTTCGCATTCATGTCAGGGACAGCTACCGCCGGCAAAGAGCAGCCACAGCCAAGATCAACTCGTTCACCCAGGAGTACGTCTCCGGCATGAGCCTGGTGCAGTTGTTCAACCGCGAGCAACGGGCGTTCAACGATTTTTCCGCGGTCAACTTCGAGAACAAGAAGGCCTGGACGGACGCCATCTTCGCCTATGCGCTCTACTACCCGGTGGTAGAACTCTTGAGTTCCATCGCCATCGCCCTGGTCATCTGGCGTGGCGGAATCTATGTGCTGCACAGCACCCCGGCCCTGGCCGCGCACGCCGGCCTCCTCCATCCCGTGGTGACCCTCGGCGTCCTGATCGCTTTTATTCAGTACGGGCAGAGGTTCTTCCGTCCCATTCAGGACCTGAGCGACAAGTACAACATCCTGCAGGCGGCCATGGCGGCCTCTGAGCGAATCTTCAAGCTGCTCGACACCAACAATGAGATCAGAACCAACAGCGCGCACCCCACACCCGGCGACGGCAGCGGCAGGGTCGAGTTCCGTGACGTTTGGTTCACCTACCAGACGCTGACGGCCGAGCAGCAGGAACGCATCTGTACATTCTCTGACGAAGCTCTGGGCGAGTGTCCCGATATCGAGTGGGTCCTGCGCGGCGTCAGCTTCACCATTGAGCCCAATCAGACAGCGGCCATCGTCGGCCACACCGGCGCCGGCAAAACCACCATCACCGCGCTGATGATGCGCTTCTACGATGTGCAGCGCGGCGCCGTCCTGGTCGACGGCGTCGATGTGCGCGAGCAGGATCTAACCCGGCTGCGGCGGCGCTTTGGCGTCGTCTTGCAGGACCCTTTTCTCTTCGCAGGCACCGTCACCCAGAACATCCGCCTCGGGTCCTCATGGATCACCCAGGAGGAGGTAGAACGCGCAGCCGAGGATGTTAACGTCGCGGAGTTCATCCGCAGCCTGCCCCGGGGATTCTCCGAGACAATTCTGGAACGGGGCTCGACGCTCTCTACCGGACAAAAGCAGCTCATCAGCTTTGCCCGCGCCCTGGCCCACCGGCCCGGCATCCTGATCCTGGATGAAGCCACCAGCTCCGTGGACACGGAGACCGAGGTCCGAGTTCGCATGGCGCTGGAGCGGATGATCAGCGGACGAACCTCGGTGCTGATTGCGCACCGGCTGTCAACGATTCAACGCGCGGGCACCATCCTGGTGATGCACAAAGGCAAGCTGCGCGAACAGGGGACCCATCAGGAGTTGCTGGCGCTGCGCGGGCTCTACTACAAGCTCTACCAGTTGCAATATAAAGAACAGGAGCTGGACGAAGACGCAGCCGCGGCCGTCCCCGCCTGACCGGCCAGCCCATCGCCCTTTTCGCGTCGTTGCATCCCAACGCCCCGACCTTTTTGAGCGTTTTCCCCGACTACCCGGGGCCCCAGGAGGCTTGCCTACCGGGGTGGAACCATCCGGGCCCCAGCCCCCTTTGAAGCACCCCTCAACACTGAAAATCCTGGAAAACGCCAAGGAAAACGATTTCGACCAACATAGAACCACGCAAATTGAAAATGAATGTTTTATTATGCAAGGATGATTGCGCGATCCGTTACGCCACTTAGAACCTGTTCACGATCTCTTGAGCAGCAGCCTGAGGAAGGCCAGGTGGACCATTTGCAGGCTGGTGTTCAGTTTGCGCTCGCAGTTCTTCCATAGCCGGCGGCATTTTCCCAGCCAGGCGAAGCTGCGTTGGACGATCCAGCGCTTGGGCAGCGCGACAAACGCATGGAGTTCATTACGCTTGACCACCTGCACCGTGGCCTTGATCCTGTTCATCACGCCATCGGCAAAGGGTTGGCCGGTGTAGCCGCCATCGACCAGCAGGCTTTGGACCAACTCCAGATTCGGCTTGCACCGGTCAATAGCCCCCAGAGCGCCGTCGCGGTCGGTCACCTCAGCCGTGGTCACGTCGATAGCATGAGGCAGCCCCTGCGTATCCACCGCGATATGCCGCTTGATGCCGCTAACCTTCTTGCCCGCGTCGTAGCCTTTCTCTTCGGCGGTGTCGCTGTTCTTCACGCTCTGCGCATCAACTATGACGAAGCTGGTCATGGCGTTGCGCCCCAGTTGGGTGCGGAACTCGCCAACGGATTTTGTTTAAGGCCCGCTCCAGCGCGCTCCCTCCCTCCAGATCGGGCGCACTCCACTTGGCAAAATACGAGTACACCGTGACCCAGTTGGGGAAGCCTTCGGGAAGCATGCCCCACTGGCAGCCGCTTTTGAGCACGTACAGCACGGCGTTGAAGACTTCATGCAGATCCACCCTGCGCGGCTTGGTGTGTTTGCGCTCGCTCTCCAGCACTGGACGAACCGATTCGAATTGCTCCCCGCT
>DAHWOF010000180.1 GCA_027335345.1 Granulicella sp.
AGCAAGAACTCCGCGCATATTATGGAGATTCTCACTGGGATTCAGAGGTCGCGGGGCATGACGCTGATTGTGGTGACGCATGAGGATGAGATTGCCCATGCGGCGCCGCGTCACATCCGAGTTCACGACGGGAGGGTGGCATCGTGAGGCTGGCCACTTTGATGATGGCGGCCTTGGCGCTGCTTACCGGCGCGGCCAGCGTAGCCGAGACGCCGGCCGCGCTCGTTGCGGTGCGTAATCGCATTGAATCTTCGGATTATCGCGCCACCGGTCAACTCGTCCGTGTGGACGCCGGCGGAAGCCGTACCCGTTTCGCCATCACTGTCGAAGGGTTGTGGGTTGGCGGCGCCCTGCACACGATGATCGAAGCTCTTCCCGCGAAGGGAGCCGCAGCGGACAAAGAGGATGAACCGCTCCGCCTTCTGCTGGAGGTGCGTCCCGACGGCCGGGACAGCATCCGGATTTTCCGGCCGGGCGCAGCGGCTCCTCGGCTGCTGCCGCCGGACAGATGGGGAGATCATTTTCTGGGCACCGTCTTCAGCTACGAAGATCTTCTCGATCCGCAGTTCTTCTGGCCGAAGCAGACGCTGCTGGGAGATGTCTCGTTCGACGGACGCCGGTGCGATCTATTGCAAAGCGTGCCGGGGCGCTTGGACCGGACGGCTTACTCCGAGGTACGCACCTGGCTCGATCACAGCATTGCTTACCCGGTCCATGCCGAGAAGAAGCTGCGGCAGGGCGGAGCGGTAAAGGAGATTACTTACTACGGCTTGCGTCAATCAAATGGGGTTTGGTCGGCTACGCAGATCGAGGCGAAGATGCGTGGCCAGGCAGGCTCCGCATTCTGGATCGTCAAGCGGGGCAGCGCAAAAGCCCATCTTGATGCAAACGAATTTCAACCCGGCGTTATCGGCCATTTCGAGGATCGTCCATGAGCCTGACTCTTGCGATTTTGTTTCCTATTGCCGCGATCCTTGCAGCAGGATTTTTTTATCAGTCCTTGGGTGCGTGGCGCGATCGAAGGCGGTTCACCCGTGCAGGCCGCTGGGTAGAGATCGGCGGCGGACAGAAGCTCTTTGTCGTTGAAAAGGGAACGGGCGCACCGGCGGTGCTCTTTGAGGCCGGCATCACCGCGACCAACCTGAACTGGCGGCACATCCAGGACAAGGTGGCCGGGTTTACCGCGACGGCAGCCTACGATCGCAGCGGCCTGGGCTGGAGCAGCCCCTGCTGCAGTCGGCGCACGCCGGGGAATATCTCCGCCGAGTTGCACACCATGCTTGCATCGGCCGGCATTGAACCGCCGTACATCCTGGTGGGCCACTCCTTCGGCGGCCTGTGTGTGCAGCGCTACGCGGCGCTATATCCAGAGGAGGTTGCCGGCCTGGTGCTGGTGGACCCGATGCGCTGCGAGGAGTGGCCTCCGCTGAATCCCGACAAGCAGTCCATGATCAACCGGGGCAGGAGACTCTCTGCCTACGCGGTTCCTGTTGCGCGGTTTGGCCTGTTGCGGCTGGTGATCAACTCGCTGCTGGGCCGGTCAAGTGGTCTGCCAGGGCGTATCGCCAAAGAGGGTGGCCTGGGTGGACGGCACGTGCTGAAGCGGTTGACCGATGAGGTGGGCAAGATGCCCAGGGAGATCTGGCCGGTGATCGCGGCGCACTGGTCCAGGCCCGAGTACTACCTCGGGATGCAGCGATATGTGTCGGCGGTCCCAGATACGGTCTCGGAGATGTGCCAGGCCGAGCCGATTCGCGATATTCCGGTGCTGGTGCTGACGCCGGGAAGCTCGGTTCCCTTATCGGAGCAGTGTCTGGCGAAGATCGGTAACAACGTCCGGCAGGTGATCGCGGAAGAGAGTGCGCATTGGATTCATCTGGACGAGCCGGATCTGGTGGTCGATTCCATCCGCACGATGGTGAGCAATGTCTCGCGCCCGGCCCTCTCCGCGTCGGCCTGATCGCGAAGCCTGCGGAGGATCTTCATCTCCGCGGCGAGATCAGTCCGCGGTTGCGGCGAACCGCTCCTGGAGTTCACGCCTTAAAAACTTGCCGGTGTGATTCTGCGGCAGTTCTCCGGGAGCGAGAATCCAGATGCGGCGCGGCGATTTGTAGGCGGCCAGCCGGCTGCGGCACCACTCCAGCAGATCGGCTTCATGGGCGGTGGCTTCGGGATGAAGCTCGACCGCGGCCACCGGCATCTCGCCCTTTTCGCGGTGTGGAAGGCCAAAGGCGACGGCGCGCGCGACATCCGGATGGGCGAGGATGGTTTCTTCGAGCTCCTTCACATACACGGAGTAGCCACCGGCCTTGATCACATCCTTGGCGCGTCCCACCAGGCGGATGAGCCCCAGGCGATTACGAACGGCCAGGTCGCCGGTGCGAAGCCAGCCGTCGCTGGTCAAAATATCTTCGTGCGTGTCGTCCTTGTCCTTCCAGTAGTGCGGCCTGACGCCGTGGCGGCGGATCTGACACTCGCCGGTAGCTCCCGGTGGCAAGACACGGCCGTCGGCATCAACGACGCGAATACGAAACGGCGGCACGGGGATGCAGAGGTCGCCACTGCCGGGAGCAAAGGGAAGCTCGACACCCATCATGGCCAGGCCGCCCAGTTCGACCATGCCGTAGCCGTTGAGCAGCACGGGCGGAACGCGCCGGCCACCCGGCAGCCGCAGCAAAGCTCCGAAGCGGCGCAGTTGCAGCCGCACCGCGGCGGGCAGATGGTCGCTGGCCGAGAGCCAGAGGCGCACGCTAGCCAGCCGGGCGGGTTCGGGATGGGCGTTGACCAGCCGCGCAAACATCGCCGGAACGCCGATCACGGCCGTCACGCGAAACCGCTCGATGAGGTTCAGAGCGGCTTCAGCGTCAAAGCGGTTGAGAAAGCAGCCGCGGATGCCCGCCATCAAGCCGTAGAGTGCGATGCTGACCGCCATGATGTGCGACCAGGGAAGGGCGACCAGGGCCAGATCGCGCGGCCCCAGGAAGACGCCGGAGAGTACGGTGGACGCGCGCGCGCCCAGCAGCGCGTTGCTGGACAGGGCTGCGCCCTTGGGGAATCCGCTGGTTCCCGAGGTGTGAAAGATGGCGATGGTCGCCGCCGGATCGATGCGCTGCGGAGGAAAGACGGTGGCGGCGGTGGAGGGTGCGCGGAGAAATCCGTCGAGGGTCTCGGGCTCGTCGTCGGCTTCGATCCAGGTACGGACGTCGAGGGCCTGACGGTCGCCGATGCTGCGCTCAAAGACCGCCTTGTCGGTGACCAGGATGCGCGTGCCGCTATCGGCCAGGATGCGGCGAACCTCTGCCAGCGAGAGCTGCGGATTGAGTGGGACCGCGATGCCGCCGGCGCGGACGACGGCCAGAAACCAGTGGAAGCAGCGCCGGTCATTGCTGCGATAGATGGCGACTTGCTCGCCGGGTCGCAGGGCGACGGTCTGGCGGAGGAACGCATCGAGGGCGCAGACTTCGGCGTGGAGATTGGAGAGGCGAAAGGAGCCCTCATCATCCACGGAGACCTCGCAGTCTCCCTTGCGCCGGACGAGTTCGTCGATGAGGTTGGCCACGGTGACGCGAGTGTCGCGTGAGAGCCGGTAGCGAAGCAGAAGGCTCATGCGGCGGAGACCGGCTTGCGGCCCCACTCGCTGGCCACACAGTAGTTGAAGAGACGATCAAGATAATCCAGGACCGGCGGAGGAGCTAGACCGGCAGGCTGCAGAAACCGTTGTGCATTGCTGGTGTCAAACTGCATGCGCATGGTGAAGTAGTCCCGATAGGCGCGGCCGTCGCGGAGCACGCTGCGCTTGCGTCCCCACAGGGCCATGAACAGCAGAGGCCGCATGAAGGCGAAGAAGAAGCGCGGGTCGACGTAGCGCGGCGCTGGTCCGTGAAAGTACTCTCGGGCCCGGAGCGCAATCTGGTCGATGGTGGCGCTGCCCTGCGGCCCGGCGCACAGATGCACGGCAGAGCCCAGCGCTGCTTCGTCAAAGAGAAGCTGCACGACGGCGCGCGCGACAAAGTCGACGGGCACGATATCCAGCACCGCGTCAGGATAACCGGGCACGGTCCGCCAAAGCCCGCGTGCGTAAATCTTGAGCGGCCAGTACATCATCTTGAAGCTGGAGGTGACGCCGGTGCGGGAGTCTCCCACGATGATGCTGGGGCGCAGAATGATGCCCGGCATGGAGGCCAGACGCGAACGCACCAGCGCCTCAGCTTCGGCCTTGGTCTGCTCGTAGGTGTTGCGGTAGGTCTGTCCGATGGCCAGTTCGTCCTCGCGCACCAGGTCATTGCGTTCGCCCGCAACATAGGCTGTGCCGACGTAGGCAAAACTGCGCAACTGACGCACGGTGCCCGCAAAGTCCAGAAGATGCCGCGTGCCCTCGACGTTGATGCGGCGCGCCTCTTCGAGCGAGTGATCGAAGCGCACGGTGGCCGCGGAGTGAATCACGCGTGTCACCTCAGCCTGCAAACGCTGGCGCGTCGGCTCATCCAGGCCGCATCGGGGATGGCTGACATCACCAGAGACCGCCTGCACGCGCGCGCGGTGCGCCTCGGGAAGAAATGCATGAACGCGCTGCTCACCGGTAAGCCCGGCGCGGTCACGGACCAGCAGCGCCAGCCGCGCCAGCGGACGCTGGTCCAGCAGGTCGCGCACCATCTGCATGCCTAGAAATCCGGTAGCGCCAGTAATCAGAATCAGTTCATCCTCGGCCATGTCAAAAAGTCTCCGCCTGCGCAGCGTCGAGTCCGGTCCATGTGGATCCGTGGAATCCGCTTCCGGTGAGATCGCTGCCAATCACCCACCAAGGAGAGTCAATGAGTTTCCTGTAGGCCAGATTCCTCGCTTGAGCCATGTATCCCTAAACATCTTACTGTAAGGGCGCTTGATCTCTGGAGGGCGGGCGTCAGGACGATTGCAGTTGAGGAAGGGTCACGCGTCTCGATGCAAAGGAGCCTTCCCGTAGCGAAGAACGAAGATGGCGTCTGCTGTGCAGGGAGCAGCTCAGTTGGGTTTCGGCGGGGAAGGCTGGGCGGGGGCAGGTACGTTGGGACCAGGTTGATTGTCTGGGTTGACGAGGCGATCCGAGTCGATGATGGTGGTGCTGGTGGTGAACCGCTGGTAATTTGAGGTGACCAATCGAAAGTTTCCGTCGATGTGCTCGAAGAGGAGAATGCGCGCGTTGCCCTCTCCGTCGACCGTTGCCGGGAGCCAGACGTTGCCCGTGATGTGCGTGGCGCGGAAGTCGAAGCTGAGTCCCTTGTGAATGTTCAGAATGAGGCCGGCGCCAATCTTGAAGTCATGGACGAAGTGGCCCTGCCCGCGCACCAGGATGCGGTTTTGCTCGTCGATCCATACTGTGCCCACCAGATTACGGATAATGCCTTCGGACTGGTTGCGGATTTTGGCGTGGGGATCGCCGGCGTAGTCCAGCACGATGGTCGGTCGGTTGTCGAGCAGGATCCGGCGGGGGTTGGAGAAAGAGCCTAACTCTAGGATGCGGGAGACGGGGATGAGAGGGTTACCCTCCGGATCGGAGGACTCGCCACGAGCGGCGAGATGCTCCCTGCGGGCCTTGGCGCGGGCGACCTCCTTGTCGATCTGATCGCTCTCCTTCTGGGCTTGTTTGGGGGTGAGGGGTTTTCCGTTGCGGGCGACCACCTTGTCGATGCGGATGCCGTCGATGGCGATGCTCTCGGCGTCGAGGGTGGAGATCTTTTTGGCGTGGCCGCTGCGATCCAACTGCTGGAACTCGAAGTGGACGTGGTAGGTGTAGTCGCGCTGGGCGTCTTCGGCTTCCTTCTGATGTTGCTCAACGTCGTGGAGAAGCTGCGGAATGGGCGGGATGGGCTGATCGGCAAGCGCGGAAGCCACTTTCGCTGCCGGAGCCTCTGTTTGCCTGACAGGGTAGGCCGGACTTGGCTGCGCGGATGCGATGGAGAGAACAAGGATGCCGGCCAGGCATCGGAGGATGAGCATCGGGCCGCGGCAGACCATGCTTGCACTATAAACGGCGGAGCGTGGATGCAATAGAAGCGCCAGGCCTAGGTGAGGGTGTGGACAGCAGCCAGGCGAGAGGCCGAGATCTAAGCTAAAGATTGGTAAAAACGCACTTCCGGGTTGGGATGGCATGATAGATCTGTGGGTGAGACCGGACATATCGATTCAACCGATCTGGGAGCAGCAACCCAGCCGACTGTGGCTGGATCGAATGCGTTTGAGCCGTTGCGCATAGCGATCTTCCGCGACCGTTGGGTGGCCTCGACGGTGTCCAGCATCGGTACCTGGATGCAGGACACGGCGGGCACCTGGCTGATGACAGTGTTGACCACGTCTCCGCTGCTGATTGCGCTGATGCAGACTGCGGCGAGTTTGCCGGTGCTGTTTCTTGGCCTGCTGGCGGGGGCGACCGCGGATATCTATGAGCGGCGCCGTCTGCTGATCTTCTGGCAGTGCTGGATGCTGGCCAGTGTTGCTGTGCTGGCGACGCTGACTTTTCTGAACGTGATCTCGCCGCTGACGCTGCTGCTGTTTACCTTCCTTCTGAATATCGGGTCGGCGATGAACAATCCCGCCTGGCAGGCGATTGTGCCGGAGCTGGTGCCGCATGAGCAGATTCCGAATGCAGTTGCGCTGAATGCCGCCAGCAACAACTTGGCGCGGGCGGCCGGGCCGGCGCTGGGAGGATTGCTGGTAGCAGCGTTTTTGCTTCCAAGTCGAGGCGCTGCCTGGGTCTTTGCGGTGAACTCGGCCTCGTTTGCCGGCGTGATCTGGATACTCTGGCGGTGGCGGCGGCAACCGATCTTCCAAAGCGCGCTGCCGGCGGAGCGCTTGGCGGGTTCAGTGCGATCGGGGCTGCGCTATCTGCGTCATGCTCCCGATCTGCAGGGGCCGCTGATCCGAGTGTTCACCTTTACCTTCTTTGTGAGCGCCGTCTGGAGTCTGCTGGCGCTGGTGGCCAAGCAAGATCTTCGCCAGGGAGCCATGGGATACGGCATTCTGAACGGATGCCTGGGATTGGGCGCCGTGGTGGGAGCCACCCTGCTGGCGCCTCTGCGGCAGAGGGTGGATGCGGATACGCTGTTGTTGGCAACCGGAGCTTACTACGTGGTGACGCTGCTGGTGCTGGCGCTGGCGTCTTTACCGTGGATGGCGATTTTGATGCTGTTGGGTGCAGGGTTTGCCTGGACCACTACGATGTCCACCCTGAATGTGAGCGTGCAACTCAGCGTACCGGCCTGGGTCTACGCGCGAGCGCTGGGCGTCTATCTGATGGCGCTACAAGGAGGCTTGGCGCTGGGCAGCGTGCTTTGGGGGGCCATTGCGCAGCGCTACTCCACCAGGGTTTCGCTGATCTGCGCCGCGGTGGGGCTGGCGGCCAGCATGCCAGGGATGCGGCGCATCCATATCCTCAAGGGGCTGTTGCCGGACCTTACCCCGTACCAATGGAAACGCCCACTGTCGAGTTTTGCGCAAATGGCTGATCCCGATGCGGGCCCGGTGCGGATCTCAGTGGACTATCACGTGCCCGCCGAGAGCTATGCGCAGTTCACCCGGATCGTACAGAAGTTGAAGGGGGTTCGTCTTCGAGGCGGAGCGGTTCGCTGGGGCATCTACCGGGATGCAAACAATCCGGAGCATCTGAACGAGACGTTCATCATGGAGAGCTGGATGGACTTCCTGCGCTCGCGGGAGCGGATGACCCAGGCCGACTTTGAGATTCGGGAGCAGGTGTATGCGCTGCACAAAGATCCGGAAGGTGGATCGCATTCTCCGAAGATCAGCTTCCAGGTGTGGGCCTCCTGCGCGCCAGGCGGAGAGGAGTCCGGCCGGGATATCCAGGTCGCAGGCGCAGACAGAGAGTCTTCCGGCGCCGCTCCCGAGTGAGCCGATCAGAGGCGCAGCGCAGCCGTACGAAAAGAGAAGAGCACTCGAGGGCCGGAATCGATTTCATTGTCGGCCTCGCAGTTGCAATTCTGTGCAGATCTCCGCGACGCTCCGGCCATTCACGGTAGCGGGTATAATTCTCTGCCATGAAAACGCGGTGCGCCGTCTTCTCCCATCTCCCCGTCGCTTGTACCGTCCCCTTGCTCACTTTGTCGCTTTGTGTGCTGACGATGGCGCCTCTGAGCGGCCAGATGATCGCCCAGATGTCCGCTATGGCGAAGCCTCCCTCAGATCAGTCTATGCCGATGGCTACGCCGGCACAGATGCGGGAGAAGCTGGGTATGGTCTCCTTTCCAGTCTCCTGTGGTGCCGCGGTGCAGCCTTACTTCAATCGCGGCGTCGAGTTGCTGCATGACTTCTGGTACGAGGAGGCGCGGAGGCAGTTTGAACGGATCGCCAAGGACGATCCAAGCTGCGCGATGGCGCATTGGGGTGAGGCGATGAGCGCCTTCCACGAGATCTGGGGGCGCCCAGGCTCCGCCGCGATGAGCTTTGGCTGGGCGCAGATTCAGGCCGCTCAGGCGCTGCCGGTGAAGTCCGCTCGTGAGGGAGCGTATATCGATGCGATGGCGGCGTTCTACAAGCCGGGGCCAGAGCAGTTCCCGGCGCGCGTGCAGGCCTATTCGGCGGCCATGGGAAGGCTATATGCGAGCTACCCGAAGGACGTAGACGCTGGGGCGTTCTATGCTCTCTCGCTGCTGGCCGAAGAGAATCCTGGAGACACGAGCGAGGCGCAGGAGCGCAAGGCGATGGTGGTCTTGCGGCCGTTGTTCGCCAAGGATCCGGACAATCCCGGCGTGGATCACTATACGATTCACGCGTGCGACAATCCGGCGATGGCCAGGGAAGGGCTGGCGGCTGCCAACCACTATGGAGAGATCGCGTCCTCCGGGCCCCACGCAGCTCACATGCCGGGGCACATCTATGCGCGGCTCGGGATGTGGCCACAGGATATCGCCGCGCAGAGAGCTTCGATCAGGGCCTCCGAGGAGGCCGAGGCGCACGGAGAGAGCGGAATCATGGATGAACCGCACTCCTATGACTTCCTGATCTATGCGGAGTTGCAGAGCGGACAGGATGCGCAGGCGAAGCGGGATCTGGCAGCCAGTAGTGCGGTTCTGGATCGGTTAGCCGCGATGCCGGGCGAGGGCAAGGCATATATGGCGGGGATGGTTCCTTTCTACCGGGTGGAGCTGGCCGGTTTCTATGCTTTGGAGATGCATGACTGGAAGATGGCTGCGGCGATGGAGCCGGTGGATGGATCGCCGGCCGACGACAAGATGCTGGTTGCCTGGATGCGGATCATTGCCGACGGTCATTTGAAGGATGGAAGCAAAGCCGCGGCGGACCTGGCTGGCTATCAACGCAGCCTGGCCAAGGTAAGGAAAGGTGATTTGTCCTATGTTGCCGACTCCACAACAACGAAGATCATGAGCGAGGAGGCGGCGGCGTGGGCCGACGATGCGGAGGGGCATCAGGCCCCCGCGCTCGCCTCCATGCGCGCCGCGGCGGATCTGCAGGACAAGGTAGGCCAGGGTGAGGTGGATATTCCGGCGCGCGAGATGCTGGCCGACATGTTGCTGCAGATGGGCCAGGCAAAGGAGGCTCTGCAGGAGTATGAGACCTCATTGCGGCTGAGCCCCAATCGGCTGAACGGATTGTATGGAGCGGCTCGTGCTGCGGCTGCCTGCGGAGAGAAGACCCAGGCGGCGCAGTTCTATCGGGCGATGCTGAGGTCGAGCGATGGAGGAACGCAGTCGACGCGGCCGGAATTTGCCAAGGCGAAGCAATATCTGGCCAGGACAGGGCAGCCTGCGGAGTAGTGTTGCAGGCGCGTCTGCGGAGGGAACTGCCTGACCGAATTTCCGGTTTGGCCGCAGAAAGTGTTGCACTGCATTGGTTCAGCTTGTCAGCCAGAGCAGAGCATTGGCGAGGAAGCGCTGCTGCATCACAGAGTGCATATCCGGCACGCGGTGGAACAAAACTTTGCCTTTACCCAGCCGGGTGGTAAACGTTCCAGCGCCGACCTGGCGGTCGTGATCTCGCGAGTAGCCGACCATGACTTCGATCTCCGGCCCATTTGGAGCGCGCTCAATCAATAAGCCGTTGGATTGTCTTCCCGGCGCCTGATAGAAACCTCCCATGGCGCAGTTCACGGGCATGCCGGAGAAGAGCGCATGTTCGCGAAGAAAGTACCAGTCGCCCATCCATGGCGCGCGGAAGTCGCCGACCGCGCCATGGTACTGGAAACAGCCCGCCTGGGCGAGCGCGCGCGCCAGGCCCTCGCTGAGCGTGTCCGCCTGTGGAATGGCCAGCAGAGACGCGCCGGCGCGCACGGAGTCGAGCATGCCAGGCGCAAAGGCGCCAAGTTCGGTGGGTTGAAGGCCCTCCCCGGGCTCCGGCTTGTGGCCGTTGTTTGTC
>DAHWOF010000201.1 GCA_027335345.1 Granulicella sp.
GTTCCAGACCCTGGCTACCCCGGTGCAGAACAACAGCTCCATGTACGCCGTGATCTACACCTACACCAAGGGCAACTGGATCGTTCAGCCCTACTACCAGTTCAGCGACGTGCCCACCGATGCGCGGGTGGGCGTCAGCAACGGAGCCACCACCAACGGCGGCGCTCTGCTGCTGAGCTACGCCTTCAAGCATGGCTTCTCCCTGCCGGCCCGCGTGGAGTACCTCACCACCTCCGGCAGCGCCGCTGACGGAGCCGTCAATCTGCTCTTTGGACCGGGCAGCAATGGAACCAGCCTCACCGTAACCCCGACCTGGCAGAAAGGCGCGCTGTACGCACGTGGGGATCTCGCCTGGGTGCACGCCGGCAGCTATGCCTCGGGAGCAGCCTTCGGCACCCAGGGAGCGGATGCGAGCCAGTTCCGGGCGGTGGCCGAGATCGGCATCATCTTCGGCAGCAACATCACCGGCAAGTAAGCGCCGGGCAAGCCCCCGGGTTCGCGCTGCACTCCCCTGCTGCTCAATTCTGCTGCACTTTCCAAGGGCACGGCTCCGGCCGTGCCCCTTATTCTTCCTTGAAAGCTGGATTAAACCGCTTCAGTCCATTCTTTCTTCTGGAACAGAACCGCTTCAACAGCTATTCTGTTTCGGGCCCTTAAAGGTCCATTGGAGGGGTGGATGAAAAAAATCCTTGCGTTTTCTCTTGCCGCAGGCGCGGCTCTCCTGTCTTCAGTCCTCACCGTTCCGTGCGCCGTCGCCCAGTCACAAGCCTCGGCAGCGGCCCAACCGGCAGCCCAAACATCGGCCCAGCCGGCCTATTTGAATCCGCAGTTGCCGGCCGAGGAGCGCGCCCGCGACCTGGTCAGCCGCATGACCCTCCAGGAGAAGGCCTCGCAGCTCGTCAATCAGGCGCGTGCCATTCCGCGCCTGAAGGTTCCGGCCTACGACTGGTGGAGTGAGGCGCTGCACGGCGTCGCCGTGGACGGCACCACCGAATTTCCCGAACCGATCGGCCTGGGAGCCACCTTTGATGCCGCCGGAATTCACACCATGGCGGTCGCCATCGGCACCGAGGCCCGCGTCGTCCACCAGCAGTCCGAAAAGGACGGCGCTTCCGTCATCTTCCATGGCCTGGACTTCTGGGCGCCCAACGTCAACATCTTCCGCGATCCCCGCTGGGGACGCGGCCAGGAGACCTACGGCGAAGATCCCTTTCTGACCGCGCATATGGCCGTCGCCTTCGTCACCGGCATGCAGGGAGACAACCCGAAGTACTACCGCGTGATCGCCACGCCCAAGCACTTTGACGTGCACAGCGGCCCGGAGCCGACCCGCCACTTTGCCGACGTGGATGTAAGCCGCCACGATGAGGTGGACACCTACCAGCCGGCCTTCCGCGCCGCCATCGTCCAGGGCAAGGCGGGCTCGATCATGTGCGCCTACAACGCCATCAACGGACAGCCGGCCTGCGCCAACCAATATCTGCTGCAGGATCTGTTGCGCGGCCATTGGGGCTTCCAGGGCTACGTCGTCTCTGACTGCGACGCCGTCCAGGACATCTACAACTTTCATCACTACCGCCCCACCCAGGCCCAGTCCACCGCCATCTCCATGGAGCGAGGCATGGATAATGAGTGCGCCGACTTCATGGCCAAGGTAAAGGGCGACGCCGACTACCAGCCCTATATCGATGCCGTACAACAGGGCTACCTCAGCCAGAGCGCCATGGACACCGCGCTGGTGCGCCTGTTCACCGCGCGAATCAAGCTGGGCATGTTTGACCCTCCCTCCCTGAACCCATACGCCAAAGTCGACCCCAGCCAACTCAACAGCCCTGCGCATCGCGAGCTGGCCCGCAAGCTCGCCGATGAGTCCATGGTGCTGCTCAAGAACGACGGGACGCTTCCCATCCACCCCGGCGTCCACAGCATCGCCGTCGTCGGACCCCTGGCCAACCAGACCAACGTCCTGCTGGGCAACTACAACGGCATCCCCACCCACACGGTGACGATGCTTGAAGGTCTCCGGGCGCAGTATCCCGGGGTCAAGATCACCTACGTTCCCGGCACCCAGTTCCTGCGCAACCAGGGAAACCCCGTTCCCGCCGATCGCCTCACCACCCCTGACGGCAAGCCGGGCCTGCTGGCCGAGTACGCCAACGGCACGAACCTGGATTTCTCCAACCATGCCTCAGCCAAACCCTTCGCCAAGCGCATCGAGCCCCAGGTCAACCTCAGCCAGGCCAATCTGCCCGCCGCAGCCGTGGGCAAGAAGCAGATCAACGTTCAATGGACCGGCTTCCTCCATCCGGCGCAGACGGGTGATTACCTGCTCGGCGTCCGCGGCGACGGCCTCGTCTCCGTTCTGGCGGATGGCAAGATCATTGCGGAGGAATGGAGAACGCACGGAGTCGAATCCAAGCTCGGCCGCATCCACTTGGAAAAGGGCACTCCTGTCACTTTGAAGATTGAGTACACCAACCTGAATGGCGTCCCGCCCACAGCCCAGCTGCTCTGGGCGCCGGTGGATAACACTCCCTCGCCGGCCGCAGTCCAGGCTGCCGCCAAGGCGGACCTTGTGATCGCCGTCGTCGGCATCACCAGCCAGCTTGAAGGCGAGGAGATGCCGGTGAGTGAGCCGGGATTTCTGGGCGGCGACCGCACCAGCATCGACCTGCCCGAGCCTGAGGAGGCGCTGGTAGAGGCCGTCGCCGCAACCCACAAGCCGCTGGTGGTGGTGCTGATGAACGGCAGCGCGCTGGCCGTGAACTGGATTCAGCAGCATGCCAACGCTGTCCTGGAGGCGTGGTACTCCGGCGAAGAGGGCGGCGACGCCATCGCCGACACGCTGAGCGGCAAGAACAACCCGGCCGGCCGGCTGCCCGTAACCTTCTACAAAGATGTCAGCCAGCTTCCCAACTTTGAAGACTACTCGATGAAGGGCCGGACCTACCGCTACTTCACCGGCAAGCCGCTGTATCCCTTCGGCTACGGCCTGAGCTACACCACCTTCGCCTACAGCGATCTGAAGCTGCCTGCCTCCGATCAGGCCGGGTCTCCGCTCAATGTCTCCGCTACAGTCACCAATACCGGCAAGGTGGCAGGGGATGAGGTGGTGCAACTCTATCTGAAGTTCCCCCAGATCCCCGGCGCTCCACAGATCGCTCTGCGCGGATTCCAGCGCATCCATTTGGAGCCTGGCCAGAGCGAACCGGTACACTTTCAACTCAACAATCGCGATCTGAGCATGGTCACTCAGGACGGAGATCCCATCGTCGCTGCGGGAGACTACACGCTGAGCATCGGCGGTGGTCAGCCGGATACGGGGGCTCCATCGGTTTCCGGGCACTTCCGCATGGACGGCCAGATCGGCCTGTCACAGTAAGTGAGCGACCAACCTCCCAGGGTTCGCCCTGGCGGGCTGTTGCGGCCCTGCGCAAGACATGCAGGGCCGCAGCAGCCCAGGGATCGCTGTCGCCACACCCGGTGATCCACGCCGCCCCCCTCGCCAGCCACTTTGATCCCCGCCGACGAAGCGCATAAGATCGCAACTATGGCGGATGTTCTCCCTCCACTGGCCTCTTCCGCAGCTTCCGGCGATCAAGCCTCGGCATCCTCCCATAACCCCTGGCGGCCTTTGAGCCGACGGCGCGCCGCCTTCGAGATCGCCGTGGGCTATGGCCTGATCCTGGTTGTCCTTTGGACTCCACCCCCTTGGCAACGTCCGCTCTACCTCTTCACCGCGCTGGTGATCGCGATCATCCTTTGGCGCAGCTTTGACAGCGCTCCTTCCATGGGGCTGCGCACCCGCAACCTCCTCCGTTCGCTCTGGGTGGTCGCGGTGGCTCTTGCGCTCTCCTCCATCTCTGTGGCGCTGGCCATCTTCTTCCACACCCTCCACTGCCCGCACCGGCCCATCCCGTTCTTCAAACGCTACGCCGGGTATGCTCTGTGGTCCTTTGTGCAGCAGCTTCTGCTGCAGGGGTTCTTCCTTCGCCGCCTGCTGCGGCTGTTGCCCAGCGCCGGTCTGGCGGCGTTGGCCACAGCCGCCATCTTTTCGTTCGCTCACCTTCCCAGTCCCATCCTGATGGTGGTCACCTTTACCCTGGGCCTGGCCTCCTGTCTGCTCTTTCTGCATTACCGCAACCTCTATCCGCTGGCCATGGGGCATGCCATCCTGGGCATCACCCTGGCCATCACGCTACCCAACCCCGTGATCCACAACATGCGGGTCGGCCGGGGTTACTTCACCTACCGGGCTCCGCATCGCGTCGATCAGCGCAGCCACAGCGACCAGGTGCTGTCCACCAGCGTATGGGTCAACGCCGAGGCGCCCACCCTGCGCTCCCTGCGCCAGGCCCGCCCGTAGAAGATGCCGGCCAGAGCGGCCATCACCACGTACCTCCAGTTGAAGTGCACGGCGCGCTTGTTGAAGTGGGAGAGCCCGAAGAGCACGGAGGTCGTCAGCAGTGCGGGAACACGCCCCAACCGCCGTTCCAGAAGGTTCTGCATCCAGCCGCGAAAGAACAGCTCCTCCGGAACCGCAATGAACAGGAAGGTGAACACCAAGGCTCCTGCCGTCTCGGCCAGGGAGGGCCAGCGTGCATGGAAGTGCAGAAATCCAAGCCCCAATCCCAGCAGGATCGCGATTGGCGCATAGAGCGCATACTCCCGCGTGCCGGAGAAGAGATCCCTTGGACGCAGACGCAGATCGAAGCCCACTCCGTTCAACTGCCGCACCACCAGAAATCCATACATTCCGGCATCCAGCAGCAGCAGCTTGCTGAATACCGCCAGATGCGGGGGCCAGGCGCCCTCCAGCCAGCGCAGATCCACTGCCAGACCCAGCCCCGCTAGGATGAGGCCCTCACGCCAGCTCCCGCGCTGTAGCGGGTCTACCCTGCGCGCATCCTCCAGCAGCGCCGCTACGGCCACCGGAAGCAGAAGATAGAGGGCCAGCCAGCGCAGGTGAAAGTCTCCGCAGGCACAGGTCACTAACACATACGGCGCCGCGAGCACCGCCGGAGCGACGATCCGCACCCGGGCGGAGAGACTCCCGGGCCGCCGCGCCTGCGCCTGAGCCCATCCCTGCGCTCGTTCTCCGCCGAAGCCCAGCATCAGCAGCGGCAACAGAGTCAGACAGGCT
>DAHWOF010000211.1 GCA_027335345.1 Granulicella sp.
TTTTACCTCCAGCGGGAATTGCCGTCACGGTCACTGGTTACCTGATTCATCTTCAGCGTCCTTCCCCTCCAGTTCTCTAAGGTGCTGAGCGTAGATCCTGTCAGCCTTGGGTAAATACTCGTCATACCAGGCAGCGTTGCCCGTCTTGTCTCCCCCGATCAACAGCGCTCCAGTTCGCCGGGGATCGAATGCGAACAAGACTCGAAAGGGCCTTCCCTCATGCTGAACCCGAAGCTCCTTCATATTGGGGTAAGCCGACTGATAGACCGTGTCGGCATACGGCCTGGCGAGCGTGGGGACCTTCGCCTGCAGAAGTCCCACGCCAAACGCCACACTTTCCTACTCCTCCGCGCTCAGCCCATTCCACCAGTGTTCAAATTCGTCGGTGAACCCCACATCCCACGCCATACGAATAATATGCATTCCGTGCCATTATGACTTCAGGGCCATTTCGGAGAAACAGCCAGGGCAGAGATCGAGGATAAGATTGCTGAACCGCTTGATGCGACGGCTTGCGCGCCCTCCGGAAACCGGCTCGACATGAAGCCAAGAGCCGAACCCAGAGCCAACACGCACACCACCCCATGCTCGCCGATCCATCAGTACTCCGCCAGCCGGACTCGCGACCCTCGATGCGTGCAGTCAGGATCACGTCGCTCACCCTCTCCGCCGAAAGGTCGCACAAATCCTTCGCGGGAGGCGGGGATTAAAGATGTACGGGCGTGACCCTAACCCCAGAGTCGTAAACAACTTCCTGCTCAGGGGCAGCGTCTCGCCACATTGCAATTGTCAGCGGAAGCATCGTCTTCGATTCTAACTCGGTAGTGAAGTACCGGACCAAACTGCCGTCCGTGTAAGCTGCCCACAACTCCCCATATCTCCCTTTCATCACGATCGCCCGCATCCAATTCCCAGTACCCCTGACAAACCCAGTGAACGCCTGCGCCATGAAGGTATCCCGGACCTCAGTCGGCGTGATGTAGTCGAAGCGCTGCATCATCGGACGAAAAAACTGGCCCGTGATGCCGTAGAGCCGCTGAAGCTCTAATTCGCTGAAATATCCGAGATCGTAAAGGCGTTCGTTGCTCCTGTGAAATGTCCCGCGGAACGAAGCCCCCAAACCGTGAAAGCTTCGGCACTCTGCAGACTCCGTTACGGAGAGAAATCCGGGGCTCTCCGGATTTTGACGAAACTGGAGGCAGCAGAACGTTTCCCCCTTCCCAATAGGGATCCACGCCTGGGCTGCGTAAGGCCCCGCGAACTCAGCAGAACCATCGACTCCTCCAGTATGCGCGCCATTGGCGACCGTAATATGAAAGAAAAAGCCACGGCTCCCCACCTCACGAATGAAGAGAGTTCCACTAGACATTGAGCCTAGCTTTTCCTGTGTCCAATATCCCCACCATCTTGGCTCCCAGCGCTCTGGCGCCTGCCATGTACGATCGAGCAGTCCGAGCGCGGACCTGAGCGACGTCTCGATCTTGCTGGTCAGCTCTTTTCTAGCAGCCCGCGTGAGATCTCCGCCCCCCGAGTACGATCGAAAGGTGAGCACGCGCCTACCCCGAAGATCAAAAGGAAGCTCTTCCGGGGACCCAAATGCGAGATTCTGAATCAGAATGATCCGACCCCAGCCCAGATGTGTAATGGCGTAGCCGAGCTCAACCAGTACATTGGGATTGGGCGTTTGCTTCGCGCCCCCGCTGCGGGCCCATCCAAGAAACCTCGGAAAGTGTCTGCGGTCATGCGAGCTGATGATCGTCACGTCGGCTACAAGCACATCGCACAGAGCGATCTTAGCGAGGATCGTGTCCGTGATATCTGGTGACCCAGAGATCCCGCTGGTATCTCGATCGAGGACAACTTCAATCTCAGCGGGCCTATCCTCGCCAATGCCCCTCACGGCTCTTTCGAGGCAATTTTGAATCAAGGATCGACCGATGCTGTTGGGCGTGTCGGACTGCCAAGAATAGAAAATTCGGCGTGGTATCTTCATTCGGATAGGTGGCATTGGGAATTGCGTAAAGGCGCTGTTCCTGCTTGTTTTCAACCGGGCAGAATTCTCTCCTTCTTATGCCCCGTGCAGCCCAATTATTCTGGCAGAACGCAGCCGGCTCTAGGGACTGGTCGACCGCCGTCGATATCGCGCTGCGCATGGCCGGCATGCGTTGAGGCTCGTGCGGTGGCTCCGGACGTTTTCGACAAATACGTGAAGCATGAACTGAGCAACACCTTGGTCGGCAGACTCGCGCTCGGACGGAAAGGGTAGTTGGGCTGCTGGAAGGAGTCGGTCCCGCAGCCCTCCAGCAGCGGATCCTCAATCATTTCACGTTCGGGACATGCGGAGTCAAGAGGGACACCTTTCGCATGGACCGCTCCTCAGCGCGGTGGTGAAGGGGGACTGGGTTGGTCCGTCGAACGGATCATATAGATACGAGGCCCGCGAAGACGCCGAGGTCGCTTGGCTGACCACCGTGGATACGGCATAGCCCGAAGATAGCATGGAGGAGATACGTGGCGACCGGCGCGGGCGAGCCGAAGAATACGTTAACGGTGAAAGGTTCTCAGAAGAATAGAAAGAGGCCCCGTCAACCCTCATCGGCGCGTTGGGTCAAGGAGGCCGAGCCAGCACAGCCGTCGCCGAAGCGGCAAAACTGAACTCTGAAGCTGGAGCCATGCGCCCGACGGACCAGATCCAGGCGATGCAGCGCCACTCTCCCGCTGCTGGAGGCTTTGGCAACGAGGGCAAGCAAGGATTCGGGACCCGCTGGCAGCAACGGCAGAATCTCGTCCTGAGAGATTCTACCGCCCGCTGAATGCCTCCAGGCTCGAATGAGACCTGCCGAAGATCCGCTGAGTTCGCATGGCGGGGTCGGCCATCATGCCACCTGCTCATACCCAGTCCCACCTCAGAGACGGAAGGCAGGGGCGGGCCCAGATGACGTTTTTTCCAGGGGGGCCGAAGTGCCTGGCTGCGGCCAGCAGATGCGTGTCATTGCAAAACACTTCGCGGAACCCCGACTCAACCGCCGTCACCAGATGGACCGCACCAGCTGCGCGCAGGAACACCGTCGCCGGTAGCTTCTCGTAAACCTTACGAATTCGGGACAGAATCTCCCCACTCTGTGGAATCCAGCGGAAGGCGCTGGCCTGAATGTGCGCTTCCACCTGGTCAATCAACGCAGCATAGGAGGCAGGCCGTACCCCACCTTCGCGCAGCTTGCGACGGAAAGCGGGGACCGTCTCTGCCTGCCCACGAGCCGCGGAGGCCAGATGATCGGAGGCCGCCAGTGCACGCACGGCCTATGCCCCGGGAGCGTGGTAGTAGAACCGGATAGCCAGTATCGAAGTAGATCACCGAATCTCCCGGTCTCGCTCCTCGCCGCTGATCTGCGTCGAATCGGTTCCACAGTGCAGGCGCGCGCGTTCACGGAGGAAGGCCCGCGTATAGGTGGGATCTGCGAAAAATGGCTGCGGCGGAAGGGGTGACGCCGGAACAATCCTGGCGATCAGCCGCCTGCGTTCGGTCACAGAAACGTCACCGACCTGCACCTGCCGGACCCGCCGTCGCATTGCCTGGTGCGGTTCTCGTATCGTGATCGTCTTCCTGTGTCACATCGGGACGATCTCAGAATGCTGTCCCAGGCCCGTTTGGAGCTCTTTTTCGACGCGGCATCTTTTGGCGCCGGAGTTGTTCTCCGAGGCGCCAACCGGTTGCAGCCAGACCGGGAGCCACCTGCTCCTTGAATCTTCTTCCGCCGCAGCGCCGCGTGCAACCAGAGCCACTTGGTTGCCCCCCAGGGATTCGAACCCCGATTGAGCGAGTCAGAGTCGCTAGTCCTACCATTGAACGAGAGGGCAAAACAGGATGCACGGCAGCCGCAGGCTCGGCGGGAGCCACAATCAGCCGCCTCTGTGAGTGTACGGGGGGATGCGCCGGTGGGTCAACTTTGCTCTTCTTCTGAAAAGACCTTTTGCGCGTCTCTTCTCTCACCGTTCTCCACACCTGCCCACGGTTTGCGATGCGCTACTCTGGAAGTGACAGGACCCAGACACATCTGAACCATCTCCCATGGCACAGCAACGTAACCCTCCCAGCATCGATGAGTATCTTCGCCAACGGCTGATGCCCGTGGAAGGCGCGATCCCGCACATTCCGGGCATCGAGATGTTTGGCAACTCCATCCCCGCAGGCACGGTCGGCGGAGACCTCTTCGAGTACATCAACTTCCGGCAACGCTATGACATCGGCGCCCGGATCCGATATGCGAAGCGCCTGGCGGAGGAGTTTCTGGAACCCTTTCCTCCCGGCGCCGGACCCGATTTCCGGCCACGGAACTGCGTGGACGACCACATCCAGTGGCTGCAATCGCGTCCCGATTACCGGCCGGAGATGGAGACCGAGTACCGATCCGCCAAGAGCTCCGAACAGGTCCGCGTGTCCGAAGATCTTGAAGATCTCTACTCGATCGCCGGTGTGCTCATCGTCGACGCCCAGGGCCACGGCATCATCTCCGCCAAGATCGCGTCCACGGTGCATGACACCTTCCACGCGCTGATGCTCTCTGACCTGGACCACTACGGCAAGACCACACCTGAGCTCTTCGAGAACCTCAATCTGCGTCTGGCCCAGTCCGTCATCGCCCGCAACGCTTTGGGCATCAGCGAGGCGGAGCAGGCGCGTGAGGTCGCCACCATGCTCTACGGAGAGATCCACCCCGGCGGACAGTTCCGCTTTGCCAACTTCGGACATCCACCCCCGCTGGTCTTCTCGGCCAAGTACGGACGGGTGATGGATGTGCATCAGGCGCAGGTGGCTCAGTTTCTTGCGCTCGGCCTGCAACTTCCTGCCGACCATCCGGATCGCCGCCGTTACTTTTCCATGAGCTGGCGCGAGCGGCCGATTCAATCCGAGGACATCGTCGAGATCACCCTGATGAGTCCGGGCGACATCCTTGTCCTTTACACCGACGGCGTCTACGACGGCGCCGATCCCGTCGCCCGGGAGCGCCTGCAGAGCGTTCTGCAACAGAAGCACCAACAGTCCGCCCGGGAGATCTGCGAAGCGCTTCTGGACGACGCCCAGGAGCAGGATGAGGTTCTTCGCAAATCCGGGGATGAAGCCCTGATCGACGACAAGACGGTCTTCATCGTCAAACGCACCTGAAGAAAAGTTTCCCCCCGGGCTACTCGCGCTACTCCTCGCGCAGAACCTCCAAGGGCGTCTGCCCCAGCACGCGATGGCTGGCCAGCCATCCTGCCGCCACCGTCATGGCTCCCACGGCCAACCAGGCGCCTAGGTTACCCCAGGGCTGGAAGGCATAGGCAAAGTGCAACGTATGCCGAAGCAGCCATCTGGCCAGCAGATTCGCTGACACCAGCCCCACCAGGCCCGCGATCAGCCCCAGCACGGCGAACTCGATGGAGAAGATCGATGCGATTCGCTTCCGTGTCGCTCCCAGACTCTTCAGCACCACTACCTCGCGGATTCGGCGGTATCGCGTACCGGCGATGGCGCTGGCCAAAATCACCAGGCCTGCAAAGACGCTGAAGGCCGCCAAAAACTGGATGACGTAGATTACCTGCAGCAGCACCTGGCGGATTACCTCCAGCGTGGCTGCCACATCAATGACGGTGACGGTGGGAAAGCGCTCGTAGAGCGCCTGGCGCAGGGCAGCCGTGTCCTTCGGGTCGCAGTGCACGCCACCGTACCAAACCACCGGCAGCCCCGCCAGAGAGGGCTGCGGCAGCACAAAGCCCGCGCGCGAGAAGGCATGCCAGCTGTCGACGGTATAGATCGCCGCCACCTGCGCCGTCATCGGCTGGTCTTCTACCGAAAAGGTCATACTGGCGCCCGGTTTCACGCGCAGCCACTTCGCCTCACGGCTCTCTACGGCGATCAGAGGCCGGCGAGCAGCGTCCCTGGCCTGCTGTGCCGTCCACCACCGGCCCTGCACCACCGTATCGCCCGGAGGAGGAGTCGCCGGCTGCGGCGGCCAGGTGAGACTCAGGGTTGGCGACCGATGCCGCTGTGCTCGCCTTCCCGGTCTCGATGGAGCGCTTTCAGCCCTCCTCTGTTCCAAGGCCTGGCCATCGATCTGGAGCAGGCGCGCACTCACAACGGGAATCATCTCCGGCGCTCCATGCACCATGGGCTCCGTCTCGAGCAGCTTGCGCACCTTCCCGACTTCCTCATGGCTCATATCCATCAGGAAGAGATTGGGCAGATCGCCGACAGCGGCCACCTCCATCTCATTCACAATCGAGCGCTGCACAAAGTACACCGCCGCAATCTGCATCACGCCCAGTCCGAGCGCCGCCAGCAGCGCCGCCGAGGGATTTCCCGGACGGTAGAGGTTCGCGAGGCCGTGGCGTAGCGCCGGAGGCAGCCGCAAGCCGGCCCCCCGCAGTCCAGACCATCCCGGCACTCTTGACCTTTCGCCGCCCGGCGCCGTCCCGCGCAAAAACTGGCGTAACACCCATAGCGTCGCCGCTGCGGCAAGCAGCAACGCCACTAGAGAGGCCACCAGGCCGAGGGCGAAGGCCCATCCCACCCGGCGCGAGTCCGAGACCCAGGTCGCCAGCACCGCCAGCGCCGCAATGATCAGCAGGCTCGCCGTGAGTTGTGCCCAGGATCCGCTCAGATGACGAAGCCAGCGCTCCGTAAAGGGATCCTCAGTTTGCTCCACACTGCGGCGCAGGATCAGGATCGGCCGAACGTCACGGAGATCCAGCAGCGGAGGCAGAGTGAACAGCAGCGTAGTCAGTAGGCCGGCGCTGAGCCCCAGGGCGATGGCATGGGGCTCCAAGTGTAAACCTGGCGTCAGGTGCAGCAGTCTGGCCAAGAGCAACGGGAAGGCCATCTGCACTCCGATTCCCAGCACCACCCCGAGCACGCCGCCACCAGCTCCCAGCAGAAGCGTCTGGAGCAGATAGATCTTGATCACCTGCCTGGAGCCCGCGCCGAGCGCCTTCATGATGGCAATCGAATCCAGTCTCTGCTGCAGGTGGCTGCGCATGGCCATGGCCACTCCCACGGCTCCCAGCACCATGGCCACCAGGCTCATCAACGAGAGCAACCCTGTAGCTCCATCCAATGCTCTGGTCAGTGCAGGATTCGCTTCGCGATAATCAGAAATCTGCGCCTCCGGCAGTAGCGCCTCCACCTGTTCCCGCAACCTCGCCACCGCTGTATCGGAGAGCGCCTTCCCTGGCCCCGCCGGTGGTAGTTTGAACAGATACCGGCGCGTGACCCGCGAGTCGGCCGTCAACAGCCCGGTCGTAGCCAGGGCCTGCCGCGAGATCAGCACCCGCGGCCCCGCGGCAAACATGCCCGAAAGCCGATCAGGCTCATTCTCCACCACCGCACTGATTCTGAAGTTCCTGTCGCCCAGCCTGATTGAGTCTCCCACCCGCAGATGGAGACGCATCAGCAGGTCATCGCCGACGGCGACCGTCGTATCGGTCAAGGTCTGCGCCAGCGGGATGGCAGGCGCCAGCGTCACCTCTCCATAGAACGGATACTGCTTTGGGTCCACCGCCTTGACAGCCACCAACAGAGGATTCATGGAGCCAGCCGCCGAGGCCATGGACAGCATCTCGGTCACCTGTGTCTCCTGACTACCCTCGGCTCGCAGCCTTCGGAGGCCCGCACGTTCTTCCACCGTGAGCGGCAGCATGGTGCGAGCTGCAAGATCGGCGGCCATGATGCTGCGAGCCCGCAACAACAGCGTGGCCCGAAAGGCGGAAGAGAAGCCTCTTACCCCGGTCAGCGCCGCCACTCCAATGGCCACCGACAGCACCACGAAGGCGAATCGTCCCTTCGAAGAGCCCATCTCTCGCATCGCAATCCGTCCGGCTGTGGCATAGCTCAATTTCGCCATGGAAAAGTCACTCCCCCAACCGGGTTTCTGACCGGCTGGAAGACACCTGCCGCAGCGCTGCTCCTTGAGTCTCGTCGCTCACCACCCGGCCGTCGCTCAGGGTGATCCTTCGTCCAGCGTGAGCGGCCAGGGCTGGGTCATGGGTGACCAACACCAGGGTTGTGCTCTCCTCACGATTCAGGCGCAGAAGCAACTCCAGCACATGCGCTCCGTTGGCGGAGTCCAGATTTCCGGTGGGCTCATCAGCCAGCACGATGGGCGGCCGTAGAAGAAACGCCCGCGCCAGCGCCACCCGCTGCTGCTCTCCACCGGAGAGCTGAACCGGATAATGGTCCATGCGCTCGCGCAGCCCCACGGACTCCAACAGCGTCCGAGCACGCTCCACGCCGGCCCGCCAGCCGCCCCGATCGTCGTTCAACTCATAAGGCAGCAAGACATTCTCCAAAGCCGTCAGGGTAGGAATCAGTTGATAACTCTGAAACACGAACCCGATCGTCTTCCCGCGCACCAGAGCCAGTCTGTCCTCAGCCAGGTCGCTGATCCGCATGCCGTTCAGCGCCACGCTCCCGGAGGTCGGGTTATCCAGCCCGGCCAACAGCCCCAGCAGCGTTGACTTTCCTGACCCGGAGGCTCCCATGATTGCCACAAACTCCCCACGCGCCACGCTGAAGTCGATACCACGCAGAATCTCCACAGTTGCAGCGCCGGTGCGCAGCGACTTCCGCAGTCCAGAGACCTCAATCATGGCCACGGCTCTATCCGGGCCCACCCCGCTCGGTTGTCCATCCAAGGTAACGTCGGGACTCTTCAAAGTTTCCAACCCTCTCCACCCCGGCAGGCGAACCATCGCTTCCGAAGATTCCAGTTTGAGTGTCAGATGCGAGGATCGCAACGCTCGATCCTTCCACCCCTACCCCGGAGGACGGACCGAGCGCCAGCGAGGACGCATTCCGCACTAAAATAGAGCGGTGGAACACATCAGGATCGTGAGACGCGCCCGCGCCGGTTTTCCAGGATTCCGAGCTTCCACCATTGGTTCTTCGGTTACCGCGGCGGTTGCTTGGGCGGCGTTTGCAGCCGGCACTCTTCTCTCTGGATGCAAAGCGGCGTACAAGGCGACTCCGGCTCCGTCGAGATCCTCGCCTTCGGCATCCACTAGAGCCATGCCCGCAACGACCCCACACGCGGCGCTCACCCCATCCGCCTCTGCCGACACGCGTCCGGCTCTGGTCTGCTTTGGAGACTCTCTCACCGCCGGCTTGGGAGTGGACCCCACGGAGTCCTACCCAGCCGACCTGCAGCGTCTGCTGAACGCCCAAGGCTACCGCTACCATGTCATCAACGCCGGCATCAGCGGAGACACCACCAAGGACGGGCTGGACCGCATCCAGTTCGTCCTGGACCGCCATCCCCAAATTGTTGTGGTGGAGTTCGGCGGCAATGACGGCCTGCGCGGACTTCCCATTCAGCAGACCCAGGCGAACCTTTCCAGTATCATCGCCCAACTGCAAAAGGGTGGAGCACAAGTTGTCCTGGCCGGAATCACGCTGCCCCCCGACTACGGACCGGATTACATCCAGAGCTTCGATGCCATGTATCCGGCTCTGGCTCGGCGGTATCACGTTCGCCTGCTCCCATTTCTGCTGCAAAAGGTCTATGGAGTTCCAGGGGACATGCAGGGCGACGGAATTCACCCTACCGCGCAGGGCGACCGGCAGGTGGCGCGGAACGTCGAGACTCTTCTGCGGCCACTACTGCGCAGATAGCTTCAGAATGCGCTGGTTCGAACCATGGGACTCTGCCCGACACAACCGTCTGTCGGCGAACCGCACTCTTTCGGCAGAGCAATCTGCGGTGTTGGGCCGATATAATTTCGCCGTCCGCCTGAAGGGTTGGCGGCATAACGCGCAATCCGACTGGCCGTGAATGTGAGGGTACGTAAGAAGACTGACTTTTATGCCGATCCGCTGAGCCCTTCACGCAGCTTCCACCAAATTAGCACCTTCAAAGACGCATCGGAACCCTGCTCCGACAAGCAACAGAAAAGGATGGAGACTCGCTATGCATCCGCAAATCAAACGCGCCCTGGCTGCCACTGCGATCCTCTTCGCAGCCCTCTCCGCATCGCTTTCTTCCGCGCAGACTCCAGTCGTTTCCATCGACTCCGGCAAACTTGCCGGAACCACCCAGAACTCCATCGAGTCCTTCAAAGGCGTGCCTTTTGCCGCGCCGCCCATAGGTGACCTTCGCTGGCGCGCCCCGCAGCCTGTCAAGCCCTGGTCCGGCGTCCGCGCCGCCAACGC
>DAHWOF010000220.1 GCA_027335345.1 Granulicella sp.
AGCAGGCGCATAACCGTTCTCTACATACCAGGAACAAGCGGCGCGTAATGCTGCCTCCACACTGCCCACCCGTAGCCCCAACTCGCGCTCCGCCTTGGCCGAACTGGCGAACATCTTCTTTCGCCCCATCTTCACCGCCTCCATCGTTGCCCGAGGCTCCTTGCCCAGTAATTTTCCCGTCACCATCTCATCGAAGAACGCAAACAGCATCGCCAACGCATGCGGCGCCTTCATCGTCGGAGACTTCAGCCCTGTTATCTCTGCAAGCCGGTCCAAAATCTGCTTCAGCGTCAGATTCTCTCCACCCAGGATGTACCGCTCCCCCACCCTGCCACGCTCCAGCGCCACCAGGTGAATCCGGGCGACCTCGTCCACATCCACCAGGTTCAATCCTGTATCCACATACGCGGGAAACCTTCGGTTCAAAAAGTCCACCACGATCCTTCCAGTCGGCGTTGGCTTGCCATCCATCGAGCCGATCGGCGTGGTCGGATTCAGCACCACAACCTCCTGCCCAGCACTGGCCGCCTCCAGCGCCACCCTCTCAGCCATCCACTTGGAGCGCTTGTAGTGGCCGATCATATCGGGCTCGCTCACCGGCGTTTCTTCATCCACCACCGTGCCATCGGCCTTGAAGCCCATGGTGGCCACGCTGCTGGTATACACCACGCGCCGCACACCCGCCTCTCGCGCCAGCAGCAGCAGGTTCCGTGTCCCCTCGACGTTGGTCTGGTACATCTCGGCCGCGTCCGGGGCCCACAACCGGTAGTCCGCAGCCACATGGATCAGCGCGTCACAATCGGTGAGCGCATTGGCAAACCCCTTCGGCGCGCGCAGATCCCCTACCACCAACTCCGCACCTTTGGGCAGCCGGGAGGTGTTCGAACTGACCCGGGTCAGCAGCCGCAGCCTGGCCCCTTGCGCCTCCGCCATCTGGGCCACATGCGCTCCCACAAATCCTGTTGCGCCGGTAAGAAATATCCGCATAGTTTCCTGTAAGCAGCGCTCGGAGTATCTCTTCCAATCACTCCACCTGGCAAAGAGAGGATCTTTACCGCGCCTGAAGCTATCCCCTCCCCCGGTCGCGTCTTGCTCTTCGCTTCAGCCGATCCTTCAACCAGCCGCTAGTCGAGCGCCTCTGGTTCAATGCGAATGTTCGTCTCACCCGCGGCCTTCTTTTCCCAGTAGTTCTTCACCCAGGCCTCAAAGGTCTTGCCCGCTGCAGTATCCCGTCCGCTAAACTGCAGGGCTGCCACATCGGCATAGCTAATGGTTACTCGCTTCACGGTTGCGCCCGATCCCGCCTTCGGAATGATCCTGAACAGCGAATCCGCCAGCGTCGTACCGCTGCGACGGTCATACAAATAGCCCTCCACCGTAGTTCCGTCCTTGCAAGTGACCGTCACGTCGCCACGGTAGTCAAAGGCCTTCTCCAGCGCCTCTCGCACCTCCGGCTCGGTCGCCAGCTCTGGAATCCATCCCTCCAGGTTCTCTTTTTCTCTCCCGGCCACAACCTCCAGATCATCCGCAGCGGCATGCTGCAGTTGTTCAATCTTCAGGTGCTCCTGTTCCGCTGTCGCCATCTTCGCTCTCCGTCTGCCTCTGGCAGTCTTCTCGACTCCGGTAAAGTGCCGCTCTACGGCGTCACTTAAATCTCGTATCCGGGCACATCCCTGCGGAAGCCAACTGAAAGATCAACTTTCGGTAAAGAATCCACCCAACGGAATGCTTACCTCGGTTTGCTTCTGCACAGTCTCGTGCGCCCCTTTTCGCGGCATGGGCGCGACCTTCGATAAGCCGCTAGTTACCCGCCACGCCGGACATCTCATCCACGGACTCTGAGGTTGTCACCACCACCCGCTCGGCCTTCGGGCCAATCTGCACCAGGGGTCCATGGTTAGCAACTGGCCACTCGTTCAGCAGTCTCTGCGCATCTTCATCCCGGTACATCGAAGGAAACATATACTTCTTCGCTGTCTCCCAGAATCCCTTCAAAGAACTGAAGTTATAATCCACCGCCGATGCCTCGTGGCCAGAGTGCACCATGCAATTGGCGCACTGCGGATTACCGCTTTTGGCTCCATACTTCGCCCACTCCACGGTCTCCATCAGCTCCTGAAAGCTGTCCGCATAGCCGTCCTGCAAGAGGTAGCAAGGCTTCTGCCAGCCAAAGATCGAGTAAGTCGGCATACCCCATGGAGTGCACTCAAAGTCGCGCTTGCCCATCAAGTACTCTGCAAACAGAGGATGCGTATTGAACTGCCAGCTCTTCTTCCGGTTGGAGAGAATGGCGCGAAACAGCTTGCGCGACCGCGCTTTACCAAGGAAGTGGTTCTGGTCCGGGGCCTTGTCGTAGGTGTAGCCCGGCGAGACCATCATGCTCTCGACTCCGGCAGCCATCAACTCATCAAAATGCGCTCGCACCGAGTTGGGATCGGCTCCATCGAACAGCGTTGTATTCGTCGTCACTCGGAATCCAGCCGCCACCGCGGCACGAATTCCCTCCATCGCAATCTCGTGCCCGCCCTCCCGGCACACGGACATGTCGTGATGTTCTTTCTGTCCATCCACGTGCACCGAAAAACTCAGGTACTTGGAAGGCTTGAAGAGATGCAGTTTCTCCTTGAGCAACAGCGCATTGGTGCATAGATAGATATACTTCTTCCGTTTCACCAACCCGGCCACAATTTCGGGCATCTGCGGATGAAGCAGCGGTTCTCCGCCGGGGATGGACACCATCGGTGTACCACACTCCTCCACCGCCCGGAAGCATTCCTCAGGCGTCAACTGCGCCTTCAAAATATGCGCTGGATACTGGATCTTCCCACAGCCGGCGCAGGCCAGGTTGCAGCGAAAAAGCGGCTCCAGCATCAGTACCAGCGGATACCGCTTCCGTCCCGCCAACTTCTGCTTCAGAACATAAGTGGTCACGGTCAACATCTGTGAGATGGGGATACCCATGCTGAATCACTCCTTATAGCCGTACTTGCGGCACGCTTTCACTTCCTTCGACAACCTTCCAATGCTTGCTGCAACCATGACGGCCAAGCTCTCAACTTCCGTCACATCCCTACGCGTTCCCGCCGATCTTCACTGCCCTGCGCTGCACCTTTCAACTTGATTCGCACTCTGCCCGCTCCATCGCCTTGCGGTAGGTCGTCAATGCAAGCAGGGGGAAGTACTGCTTATAGAAGTGGTAACCCAGGTAAAACACCTTGGGAAATCCCGTTCCAGTGTAGTAGCTTTCCCCATTTCGTCCCGGCATCAACTCGCTCCAGGAACCATCTTTCTGCTGCCGCTCAATCAGCCAACGAACTCCCTTGGCCACTGAGTCCGAGCGCGTATCGTTGGCTGCCAACAACCCCAACAGCGCCCATGCCGTCTGGCTGGGTGTTGAAGGCCCCACACCTCGCTGGCTGGGATCGTCATACGTCCCGGCAGTCTCCCCCCATCCGCCATCGGGGTTCTGCACCATTCGAATCCACTCGGCCGCCTGCTGCACCGCCGGCTCCAGATAGCTCACCTCCATCGCCTGCAGTCCGCGCAGCGCCAGAAAGGTGCCATAGAGATAGTTCACGCCCCAGCGACCGAACCACGCTCCATCCGGCTCTTGCTCCTTCAAGATGAACTGAATCGCCTGCTCGACTCGTTTGTCACGGCGCGTATAGCCATAGCTGGCCAGCATCTCCAGAATGCGGCCAGTAATGTCCACCGTGGGCGGATCAATCATCGCATTGTGATCCGCAAACGGAATCGACTCGAAGATCTTCTTGGTATTGTCCTTGTCAAAGGACGCCCAGCCACCGTTCCTGCACTGCATGGCGAAGACCCACTGAATCGCCCTCCGTGTCACCTCATGCTGATAACGCTCGCGCGGGTTGTCCACGGCCTTCAGCGCCAGCAGCACCTCTCCGGTATCGTCCACATCCGGCTGGTGGTCATTGTTGAAGAAGAAGCACCAGCAACTCGGCTCGGCAACTTTCACGTTGTGTGACCAGTCACCCTTGAAACGTATCTCCTTGGAGAGCAGCCAGTCGGCAGCCTTCACCAACCGCGGATCATTCTTCGCAAGTCCTACCTCACCCAGCGTTGAGAGCACCTGCGCCGTATCCCATACCGGAGAAAAGCAAGGCTGCATCCGGAAGGTAGGAACAGGATAATCCGGCGTACCCTCGGGGCAATCAATTCCCAGGCGCTCAAACTCGTCCATGGCGCGAATCAACTGGGGATCATCCTTGGAGTAGCCCAGATACACCAGAGCGACAATCGCATTCAGCATTGCCGGATAGATGGCGCCCAGGCCATCAGAACGCTCGAAGTGATCCAGAATCCACTGCTCGGCCCTCTTCAGTGCCACCTTCCGCAATGGTCGGATATGCACCCGCTCCGACCAGTGCATCAACCGGTCGGTGAACAAAAAGAAGTTTCGCCATGAGAACAACCGCTTCCGGTCAAAGCGGAGATGCAGGTTCGCACCTTCGCGGCCACCAACAAACAGCTCGTCGATTGTCTGCTCTGGAGCCAGCTTCTTGAACGGCTTCTTCGCGTAGATGATCGACAACGGAACCAGAATCGCCCGCGACCAGGCGCTGATCTCATAGATGTTGAAGTAAAACCACTTCGGAAAAAGGATGATCTCGGGCGGGACCGCCGGCACGGCGTCGTAGTCGTACTGGCCCATGGCGCAGAGATAGATCTTGGTAAAGGTATTGCACTCCACCACCCCGCCCAACTCCAGCACCTTCTTGCGCGCCTTCGCCATCAGCGGATGATCCGCTTTCCAGCCCATCAACTTCAGCGCCAAATAGCACTTCACGCCGTAGTTCACATTGCTGGGCCCGCCTGGGTACAGACTCCATCCGCCGTCTTCGTTCTGGTGGCGCAGGATCTCATTTACTGCGCGCTCCATCCGGCCTCGGTCTCCCGTACCCAGCAGCGTGTGCATGAAGATGTAGTCCGACTCCAGCATGGAATCGGCTTCCAACTCCGCACACCAGTATCCAAGCTCGTGCTGCTGGCCCAAAAGCCAGTTGGTCGCAGCTTCAATACCTTCGCTGATCCGCTCTATTGCGAGGTCGATCCGCCCAAATCGCGGCTGCGCTGTGGTCTGCGGATTGGGTCGTTGTCTACTCATAAACTCATGAGACAAATACAGCTCCTTCACTCATCTCGTCCGCGCGCACCAGAACTGTTTCAGGCGGGCGCCCGCTATTCGAGGCTCCAACCAAAAGTGCACAGCTAAACACGACGCGGGCTTCTACCCAGCACCCAGCTATTGCCCGTAACCATCCTCAAAGAGACGCGCCAGGGGCGAGCGTGGGCGCCGACGCAATCGCAGAGACGATCTCCTCGGGCAGCCCGAACCGTACGTTCTCCGGCATCACTTCAACCTCTTCTACAGAGCCGTATCCCTTGCTCTGCAGATAGGCAATGACCTCCTGCACCAGAATCTCGGGTGCGGATGCGCCTGCCGTAATGGCAACGGTCTCCACACCCTCAAGCCAAACCGGCTGAATATCATCCGCCTTGTCGATCAGATAGGACTGGGTCCCGATCTTCTGCGAAACTTCCACGAGCCGATTCGAGTTGGAACTGTTCCGCGATCCCACCACCAGCACCAGATCCGCCTCATGCGCCACATTCTTCACTGCCGACTGGCGATTCTCCGTCGCATAGCAGATGTCCTGAGCATGGGGGCCCGCAATCTGGGGAAACCTCTTCTTCAGCGCCTCGATCATGTACCGCGCCTCATCGAGCGAAAGCGTTGTCTGGGTCAGGTAGGCGACCTTCTTGGGGTCCTCCACAACCAACTCCTCAACCTCCTTCACCGTGGAGACCACCTGCGTCACATCCGGAGCTTCCCCCTGTGTCCCCTGAATCTCCTCGTGATCGCGATGCCCCACCAGCACCAGCGAGTACCCCTGCTTGGCAAACTTGACTGCCTCAAGATGCACCTTGGTAACCAAAGGGCACGTCGCGTCGATCACCTTCAGATGCCGCTGCCGAGCTCCATCCCTTACGGCCGGGCTCACCCCATGGGCGGAGTAAATCACCCGCGCCCCTTCCGGCACCTCGTCCAGTTCATTGACGAAGATCGCGCCCTTTTGAGCTAGATCGTTCACCACATAGCTGTTATGTACGATCTCTTTACGCACATAGATCGGCGCTCCAAAGGTATCAAGCGCAATCTGCACTATGTCAATCGCACGCACAACCCCGGCGCAAAAGCCTCGTGGTTTCAGCAACAGGACTCTTTTGGTGGCAGATTTACCTTGGTTCGCAAAGACGTTCTCGGCAGGCGCGGTAGGTTGACTCACCGTTTAAGTATACCTTCTTCACCCCTCCCATGGCGCCGATTTGCCTTCAGTCTCGGGGAAGGAATCAACCCGACGAACTACACCCAGACCCTTCTTTTCGCTGGCCCTCGCGGAGACAGCAGGACCGGCTGGCAGTTCTTTAACCAGCGACAGCGCCAACCAGCGACAGCGCCTCAGCATGCCCATGCAGCCAGACAACTTCAAGGCCGAGTCATCGAAGCTGCCGAGCAGGCTGGATGCTTGCAGTCACAGCGGATGGAGGCCAAGCCCTTGCTGTCCTCACACATCTGCGAACAGTACTTCTTTCCATCCTGCACCATACAGCCGCACGCCGGATGAGCACACTTTCTTTGCTCAGACATACGCCTCGCCTCCTTGGCAGATGCCCTCTAAGAGAGGCTTCCCCCCAAAAAAGTTGCCTGGAACGCAAGACCTCCCCCTTGCGTCAGGTAACCCCTTCGTCAGACCGCGCGACTGGCCCTCAGCATCTGCTCCGCGTGCCGCAGACTGGTCTCCGTTAGGCTCGCTCCCGAGAGCATCCGTGCAATCTCCTCCACCCTCTCCTCGGGCGTCATCAGCCGAATCTCGGTATGCGTTCTTCCCGCCCGCTCCATCTTCTCAATCAAAAAGTGCTGGTCCGCAAACGCCGCAATCTGAGGAAGATGGGTAATACAGATCACCTGCTGCGACCGCGATAGCATCTTCAGCTTCTGCCCTACCGCCTCGGCCGCTCGTCCGCCAATCCCTATATCGATCTCGTCAAAGATCAGGGTTCTGGGCAGCGCCATCTTCCCCCGCCGCAACCCGGCGCCACCGCCCGCCTCTACACTGACCTTCAGAGCCAACATCACCCGGCTCATCTCACCGCCGGAGGCGATCTCCGTCAGGGGCTTCAAGGGCTCTCCCGGATTGGTCGCAATCCGGTACTCCACTCGGTCCCATCCAGACGCCGTCCACCCCTGTGGATCCTCCCGGCCCGCATCCACCACGTCCACCTCAAAGCGGGCTCGCATGGCCAGATCGTTGATCTGCCCCTGGGCAACCTTGGCCAGTCTTGCCGCCGCCGCTCTCCTGTCAGCCGTGAGCCTCCCGGCCGCATCCCTGTACCTCGCGGCAGATGCCGTCAGCTCCCGCTCAAGCTCTGCCAGCCGCGCATCCCGGCTCTCCACCTCTTCCAACTTCGCTGCCAGATCCTTCGCAAATTCCATGACCTCGGCCAAGGTGCTGCCGTACTTTCTCTTCAATCGCTCCAGCACCGCCAGCCGGTCTTCGATCTCTACCAAACGCTCCGGCGAAGCTGACACCCTGCCCGCAAAATCCCGCAACGCCGCGGCAGCATCCTCTACACTCGCCTTGGCGGCGGCCAACTGTTGCGCCGTCTCCCGGAACGGCTCGTCGAATCGCGCCAGATCCTCCACATGGCGTAGCGCCCTACCCAACAGCGTCTCCACGGATACCTCGGCCTCGTAGAGCAACTCGCGCGCTGCAGCCGCCGATGTATATAACCGCTCCGAGTTCTCCAGCACTCTCTTTTCAGCCTCCAGGCGCAGATTCTCTTCCGCGTCCTGAACCTCCGCCATGGCAATCTCCCGGGACTGGAAGCTCCATAGATCCATGAGCCGCAGACGGTCTTGCTCCTGGCCACGCAAGGCCTGGATCTTCTCCTGCCGATCCCTCCATTGCGCATAGGCCGCCCCCACATCCTCGCTGCTGATCCCCTCAAATCGGTCCAGCAACATCCGCTGTTGTGCCCCATCGAAGGCCACCAGCGTCTCAGACTGGGCATGCACCAAAGCCAACTCCGGAGCCAGCAACCGCAGCACCCCCACCGTCGCTGGTTGGTTATTCACAAACACCCGACCCTTGCCATTGCCGGAGATCTCCCTCCGCAGGAGAATTTCATCCCCCTCGGGATCAATCCCGTTAGCCTCCAGAATCTCCTCGGCCCCCGGCGTACTCTCAAAGACGCACCCCAGCACCGCCCGTTCGGCGCCAAATCGAACCACGTCGCTGGAAGCTTTGCCGCCCAGAAGCAGTGCCAGCGCATCGATCAAAATCGACTTGCCGGCCCCTGTCTCGCCCGTCAGCAGGTTCAACCCGGGCCCAAAGACCGCCACGGCATGGTCCATCACAGCATAGTTCTCGGCGCGCAGCTCTAACAGCATGTTTGGTCTCTTTCACGCAAGAGCATAGCAGGAGCCGTCGCCCTCCATACGCCGGTTTCAGAAACTTTTGCGGCGCCAGGGGAATGGTGCAATTCGGTTCGTATCCTTTGCGTCCCTAATATATCGTAGGGCGAGAATCTTTTTAGATTCCTCTTTCCTCACTTCATGGCCAATTACACTGAGTATTGACGCCTATGACACTGCTCGCCTTCGCTCTCCTCCAGCAAGATATCAATCAGGCCTCCACGACCTCCCCCCTAGGACCCGCTCCTGTTGGCCAGTCCTCCAGCGCACTGGTTGAGATCCTTCATAACAGCGGCATCACTGCCGATGTCGTGCTGCTGATCCTGCTCATTATGAGCATCCTCTCCTGGACGGTAATGCTCTCCAAGTGGAGGGCCTTCAAAGCCGCTGACCAGCAAAACCGACGCTTTCTGCGCGCCTTCCGCAAATCCGGCCGGCTCAGCGAAATCGCCGCCATCTCTGAGCAGTTCAAACCGAGTCCCCTGGTGGCCGTGTTCAACGAGATCCATGATGAGTACCAGCGCCAAAGCGGGGGCCGCGGCACGCCACCCAATCCCCAGGGCCTGGAGCGCGCCGCTCAAACTGCCGCCAGCGAGGCTCTCACCCTCATGGAACGGCGCATGAGCTGGCTGGGCACCATCGCCCAGACTGGCCCCTTTGTAGGCCTCTTCGGCACCGTCATGGGCATTATTGACGCCTTCCACGGACTGGGCACGGAGGGAGCCGCCACCCTGCGCGCCGTAGCCCCGGGCATCTCGGAGGCGCTGGTCACCACCGCGGCAGGCCTGATCGTCGCCATCCCTGCCGTCATGGGCTACAACCAGCTCACCAGCCGCCTGCGCGAGTTCGCAGCTCGTATGGATGACTTTGGCCGCGAGCTGCTCAACGCCATTGAGAACGCCGCGCTCTATCAGCCAGGTTCTCCAGCGCCATCCTCAGATGATCCCCGACGGAGGTTCTAGCCATGGCTTTCAGCGCCAACGGAAAGACCCAGACCGCCATGGCCGACATCAATATCACGCCCCTGGTCGACGTGGTGCTGGTTCTGCTGCTCATCTTTATGCTGACCGCCCCAGTGTTGCAGAGCGGCATTCAGGTAGCCGTGCCGCATACCCGCATGGTCAAACAGCTTACTGAGGTTCACCTGGTCGTCACCATCGACAAGGACCAGAATGTCTACCTCCAGGACAAGCCGGTGAATATCCACGATCTGCCAGGTTTACTGGCAGCAAACCCAAGGGATCAAAAGAAGGTGATCTACGTTCGCGCCGACCAGTCCGTTCCTTTCGGCGCCTTTGCCTCCGTGATGGATGCGGTCAAGCAGGCCGGCATTAGGAATATCAGCATCGTCACTCAGCCATTAAGGCAGTAACCCATCACGGGATGGCGCGACTGTCATCCAAGAAAACACCCAGGGCGGATCCTGCTCGGCGCTTTGAGCCGAGCCAATCTGCAAACATCGTTCGGAGCTGGTCCTTTCAGCACCGGCAACCGGAAGAAAACCACCCGGACCAAGACAACCATGAGCATGCAAGCCCTATCGCGCAACCTGCCGGACGACCGGATCCGCAGCGGCCTGGTCGGCGCCATCGCCCTGCATCTGCTGATCGCGGTAGCCTTGCTTGGCCTAGGCTTTTACCTCAACGAATCGACGAACAACTTTGGCGAGACTACATCTTCGGTAGGAGCCATCCAGGCATCCATGGTCTCCGCTCTCCCTTTGCCCCAGAAGTTCAAGCCAGTAGAGAACCAGGTCCTGGCGCCCCAGCAGGCCAGCGCGGCGCCGCTGCCACCCCCCAAGGCAGAGGCAGCTCCGCCACCGCGCGAGACCGACATCGAAATCAAGCGCAAGACCTTGCCCAAAAAGGTTGCTCCCGTCTATACGCCGGCTCGGCCGAAGCATCCCCAGCCCACGCCTCCTAGCCCCAAGGCCCAGACTGGTGAGAGCGCCATGCAGCTTCCTGAAGCTACCCTGCAGACCGTCAACGGAACTGCCACAGTCACCGTCCAGAGTCGAACCCTGGGTGAGCGCTACGGTTGGTACATCCAGATCATCAGTCAAAAAGTCCAGCAGTACTACTCGCAGCAGTATCCGGACCCACGCAGCTCCGCCGGCAGAAGTGTCACAATCACCTTTTACGTGGATGACAGCGGCGTTCCAACCCGCGTTCACATCCAAGCTCCTAGCGGCTCACCTACGCTGGACAGCGCCGGCATGCGGGCCGTCGAGGAGGTAGACACCTTCGGTCCCAACCCCGCCAACCAGCCTATTCCCATCGAGTTCACCTTCAACTATCACAAATGACCTGCGAGGCCCCCCATCTGAAGCAGATCTTCCCCATCGCGAACCGGCGCGCGCCCTCACCGGAAGCTCCTGCTACCCAAAGGAGACCGGCGTCCAAACCGTCTTCGCCTGCGGATCCCTGCTTCCGGCCCAATCGAGCCGCCGCACAGCCTGAACCACAGTCGATCTATCCCTGCATCGTTATGGAGTGATGATGTCCTTTCGAATGATTCATCCCGCACCAATCTCCCGCCGCCATGGTCTGCTTAGACTGATGACCGCGCTGCTGCCTATCCTCTCTTTACCCTGGGCCAGCCCTTTGGCAGCGCAGGACTGGGTTCATCTGACCGCCGGCAATAACAACACGGAGATTCGTCTGGCCGCGGCTAACTTCGAACCCATCGCCGGCGACCCGACCACCCTCATCGACAAACAGACCTTTGACACCGTGCTCTTCTCCGACCTGTCCAACGCCGGCATCTTCGCGATGGTCTCCAAGAGCCTGGCCCCACAGCCCACCCCCGGCTCGCCCTCGGAGATCAACCTGGGGCTGTGGGCGCAGGCCCCCGCCAGCGCCGCCATGGTGGCCTTTGGCAATATCAGCATCCAGAACGGCAACCTGGTGGCCAACGGCTTCCTGGATGACACCCGGAACGCCCAGTATCCGCAGGTCTTTGCCAAACAGTATGTCGCCCCGGCCAGCGACCAGTCGGCTCGCGAGCTCGCCCACCAGTTCGCCGACGACATCATCTTTCGCCTGGGAGGCGGAATTCCCGGCATCGCCGAATCCAAGATCTTCTACGCGCAGCGCACGAGCAGCGGCAACAAGGAGATCTGGATGATGGACTATGACGGCGCCAACAAAGTCCAGCTCACCCATCTGGGCCAGGACTCCATCTCCCCTGCCGTCTCTCCCGACAACTCCCTGGTCGCCTTCAGCACCCTTGCCCGCGATGGCTTTGAGATACGCATGTACTCCTTGTTGCTGGGCCGGCTCGTCCACTTCACCGATATCGGCAGCGCCAATATATCCCCCGCCTGGGCTCCAAACGGCCAGCAGCTTGCCTTCTCCTCCTCGCGCTCCGGTAGTTCGGAGATCTGGATCTCCGATCCCCAAGGATCTCTTTCGCGTCGAATCACCAACTACGGCGGACTGGACGTCTCCCCATCCTGGAACCCCAGAACCGGCACTCAGATCGCCTTCATCAGCGGCCGGACCGGCCTGCCGCAGCTCTACATCATGGATGCGGACGGCTCGGGCGTCACGCGCATGACCGATGGCGGTTACGCTACCTCCCCATCCTGGTCCCCCAATGGCCAGTTCATCGCATTTGCCTGGGACCGCCACTACGGCCCCGGCGCTCCGGGAGGCCAGGACATCTACGTCATGGAGGTTGCCACCAAGCGCTGGATTCAACTCACCCATGACATCGGTCGGTGCGACTTCCCCACCTGGAGCCCGGATGGCCGTCATATCGCCTTTGCCAACTCTCCCGATGGCCACGACAACCATACCCGCATCGTGTCGATGCTCGCCGACGGCACCCAGCGGCAGAAACTCACCAGCTTCGGAGCCGATATGCCCAATTGGAGCTGGAAGTAATCTGAATGTCGCCGAGAAGCCCCTGCCGGCCACAGAGGTCCCTGAAGCCAGACGAGGGACCAAGCAAGACGCAAGCTCCACCGGGCTGCGCCGGGAGGCCTATGGTCTGTAAATGTTTGGAGCAGAGCCTCAACGAGATCTCTTGATCTTGAATTGCGATCAATCTCCTGAGATTTGCACAGCTCGTCGCGCCACGATACATATGGTTTAATACAGAACAACTTCTGATTTAATAGAATTACTTCACCCCAAGCAGCACTACGCCCGTACTACACGAACAGAAGAGGACTTTTATGATCGCTCATCGCACGTCACTCCGGAAGAAGACTGCACTGGTCGCAACCCTCACTCTGCTGGCAGCAGCGGGTTGCCACAAGAAGCAGGCTGCACCCCCGCCTCCTGCCGCCATGGCTCCTCAAACCGTAGCTCCGCCCACCGCTTCGATTACCGCGGATCCGATGTCCATTGACCTCGGCCAATCCGTTGTCCTCAACTGGCGCACCACCAACGCTACCAGTGTGAGCATCGATGGCATCGGTCAGGTTCCAGTCAATGGAACCCAGACAGTCTCCCCCTCGAGTTCCACAAACTTTCATCTTGTCGCCACCAACTCCGGTGGAACTACAGAGGCCAATGTTCGTGTGACCGTTCGCGTGCCGGAAGTCCCCGCAGCGCCCACCAATAACAACGTGAGCTCCGAGGCTGACTTCCACGATCACGTGCGCGATATCTTCTTTGCCTTTGACAGCTACGATCTCTCCTCGGACGCCAAAGCATCCATCTCTGATGCTGCCGCCTACCTCAACGCCCATCCGGACATCAAAATCCTGATCGGCGGTTACTGCGATGATCGCGGCTCGGCGGAGTACAACATCACCCTCGGCGAAAACCGCGCCAACGCCGCTAAAACAGCACTGGTAGCTGCCGGAGTGGATGGCAGCCGCATCCGCGTAGTTAGCTACGGCAAGGAGAAGCAATTCTGCACGGAAGATACAGAGAGCTGCTGGCAACAAAACCGCCGCGACCAGTTCTCCATTGATCAGTAGAACTTTTTGTGGATGGATGGACCAACGCTGCGACCTTCGTGAGTATGTTCCCAACCTCCACCCAACAGGCAAGCCTGCTGGGTGAAATGTAAAAGCTACTGAAGGCCCGTTTCGGGGGACCATCAGCACGGAAAAGGTTATGAGCCTGTCTTCTTTGGGACCACGTTGCATCTCGCGCAATACGTGAGATGTGGCGTGGTCTTTTTTTGCTTTCCGCCTGGACTCTCATCTCTCGAACTCGCCCATTTTCACTTACCGTGGGTGAAGGCTTGAACCTGAAGACCCAGGCTTCTGGCAGGGTTTGCTGATCTCCTCCACTTGGGCAGATCGCTCGCGAATCTCTGCCACTGAAGCCAAGACGGCTGCGCTCACCATCTTCGGCTTCTCGATCCATATCTGCCGCTAAGGACCTGCCTCGATGATCCTCCGTCGTTGAGTAGGTATGCGGAGCAGCTCTTGCCAACTCCTATTCCAGAATTGCGCGCACTCTGGATCGGGCTGCTCCTTGGAAAGGGCCTGCACTCTGCTGCGTCATCGCCTTATATAGGAGCAGTTCCGTTGATCACTGCCACCCCCGGCGGCGGAGTGAAAGTGAAATCGCTCTCCGGCGCCGGCCCATTCTCGCGGATCTCCGTGAAGGTGAACGTCGTCTCCGCCCCATCGGCGTCTACAATCCGCAGCGCGTGGATCTGCCCCTGTGCGTCCGCTGTAATCTCCATCGACTGAACTGTCTTCTCCATTCCCCGAGGTACACCGGAGAGAGTGTATCCTCCCTCAACAATCGTCAGCGTAAGCTTCTTCAGGTCCTTGGCAATCTCCGTGTGCCCCAGCAGGAAGCGAAGTGGCGAGCGAAGATCGTCCAGATCCCTGGCCGGCATTCTTTCTGCCTCCGCATCGCCCGGCGTGTAGCTGATGGCATACCTTCCGTTCAGAACGAAGATCTTTCCGGACGGAGCATCATAGGCCCATCGCATCTTGCCCGGCCTGCTCAGTGTCAACGTTCCAGTCTCGGAACGGTCTATCCCCATGCCGCGATAGCGCTCCGTAAACCGCGCGCTAAGGGAGTGGAGATGGTTATAGTGCGTATCCACCCGATGCGCCAATTGGACTGCCGACAGAGCTGACGCAGCCCCAAAGGCCGTTGCCGCGCCGAAAATCATGGCTGTTAGCGTGGCAAGTACCGGTAGAAACTTTCTCAAGATCAAAGTCAAAATCCAATCAAAGGGATTCCAGAGAAATGGCGGAGCCTTGTGCCGTTCACAAGCAAACTCTGCTCTCTCCACTTTAAAACCAACGAATTTAGGGGGCATTAAGACCGATGATCTGAACAATTCGCCTGCTGTACCATCTCCACCAGCATCTGCCGAGTCTGCTGAGCATTGGCAACCTCACGGGGAAAGTTGATCCGCTGCCCTTTGATTCCTTCCGGCGTCTTCAAACGCAGGGTAAAGCCCAAGCGGTCCACCGAGGTCATCGCTGCCTCGCTCGCCTCAATACCTGCGCAGGCTCGCGCCAGCAGCAGCATCGAGTCAACATGATCGGTATTCATATGCGCCAGAATGGCGGGGGCCGATTGCATAAGCGGATCCGCCGAAGCACGCGTGTATTCGGCTGGGTCAACCCAACCCATCACGCCAAACCCGCCCACATAGTAAAGATCCACCGGTTCCAGGCGAAAGAACCAAAAGTCCGCGAAGTCTACCCAATGGCGACTGTTGGGATGCCGGGTAAGGTAATCCTCACGCACTGCGGCTCTTTGTTCCTCGGTCAGCATGGCGGCTTTGCCCAGCAGTGTAGCCCGCGCAGCTCCCAGCGGATCTTCGTCCTGCACCAGCTGGGTCACAAACAGGCTACAACGCGGATCTTCGCGCAAGTTCTGTGTATGCATCGCCATGCTGCTGATCAAAATCACTGGCCGGCCCTCGGCATCGAGAGCAAACGGCATTAAGGATCCGAAGGGAAACCCCGTATGCTTGCGCGAGACTGTAGAGAGCATCCCTACACTTACTAGAGAGAAGAGTGTGCGGCTGCGCTCGGCGTAACTGGGTTCGAGAAGCTGAGGTCCGGTGGGTTCGGAGGAGGCATGCTGACGTGGTGCGAGGTCGTGGGCAGACGGCATGTCAACATCCTCTCACTGCTGTAGGGTCAGGATCCAGCGCTATGCTGCCGGCTCTTCCAACCGATGCGGCCACACATAGAGGCTCGGCTGTCTTGCGACCAGCTTTGGCTATGCTACCAGGCGCTCGAACCTCGCTCTTCCGGGCGAGGCGTGGCTCCGCTGTGACTCCATAGAGCGACTCTTATCCTCAGTCGTCGGCCCCTTGCAAATTGCAACGGAGTCCGTAAGACTTGAGGAGACAACCTGATCTCCGCCATCGTGGTATCGCGTCTTTCGGCCGCGATGGAGGGTCTATCATCGCTGTTCAAGAATCAGCATAGGAAGCTGAAAAAGTCCCCGTCGTCTAGCGGCCCAGGACGACACCACACTCATGGTGTAAACACGCGGTTCGAATCCCGTCGGGGACGCCATCTCGGATCTGACATTCTCCGCTCCACCGGTTGCTCCCGGCCGGCTATTGGAAGCGCAATCTCAGGTCGGGCCCTGGCTGAAGGCCTGTGCCTTCACGATCCAGCCCCGCGATATGATGGATTCCACCGCCCGCAGATCCACACGGTACGGCGGAGGAGCATATCCCTGTCCTTCGCAAGCAGCTTGTTGTCGATCAGGCGACGCACCTTACCACGAGCAGCTCAACGATGGCCTTGCGCAAATCAAAACCATGCTCAGTGCCCTCCAAATACCGTTTCGCCGGATCGCGATTGATTTTTTGAGCTGCCGGCAGATGAAGCGCTGCCAAAGCTGACATACCTGTCAGAAAAATCTGACTTCACCATCTTCGGCTGGATCACGACGCCGTTATAGAGCGTCGCCGCCAACAGATGGTCACCGATCGGCCGTGCAAAGCGCAACTTCCAGCCGGTGTCCCAATACCGAACCGTAAAGCCGGGAAGTTGAACCGCAAAAACCATCGAGGATGTAGCCGTAGTCAGGAGGATACGGTTCTGCTGGCGGTCGAAGTACAACCCGTCCACCTGAGGCGTATCGAGACTATAGACGATCTTCCAATTTAAACCATCATCGGTGGAGTAGAAGACGCCTTCCCGGCCGCCTACCCACAGATCGTTATTGCCATCGATCGCAACCGCGGAGATCTGCGACAGAGTCGACGGAAGACCAATCGTCTTCCACTGCGCGCCCCCGTCCGCGGAGAAGTACATCTGCCTGAGACCAGCAGCGAGCAACCGATTCTTCTCCACGGCAACGAAGCGCACATCGACCAACGGTAACGACGGTACCGGGGTCCACGCAATGCCATCATCATCGCTCTTCAACAGCCCCTCCGAGGTGCCCGCATAGCTGATCAAGCTTCGATTCGAGACCAGTGCATAGATCACGGCATCGATCATGGGCTGCTTCGAAGAGAGCCGCACTGCTCGCAACTCGTTAGCCTCCTGAAGCCCCGGGGATCTCCGGCTATGCCCCGACTGATGCAGCCATCGGCCGGAGTTGACCCAGACATCATCCTGGTTACGGAAGATTCCGTGCGGCGTTCCCGCCAGCAAAGTTCCTGCCGGGGTCATCGCCAGGCTGTAAATATCACGGCCATTCAGGCCAACACTATCTTCCCTCCAGTGCGCGCCACCATCGATGCTCTGGAATACGCCTCCATCCTGTTTATCGTTGACCACTCCTGCATATACATCGGCAGGGTGCATCGGATCGGCCGCATACGCCATCACCTGGCGGGAGGAGAATCCGCTGTTCGAGGCCACAAAGCTGGCGGCGAAATCTTCGCTACGCAGCACCCCACCACGCTCAGTCGCCAACAGAATGTGACCGGAGTCATGCGGATCCACGTAAACATCATTGATCACTAAATCGGATGGCGTCAGGCGCTGCCACTGCTTGCCTCCATCCAGAGTTCTGTAGAGCCCCTCTGTGGTGCCCGCGTAGACCGTATCCAGATGCTCGGGATCCTGTTCGAGCTTACGGGTTCGGCGCGCCTCGGAGGGAATGCCCTGCACCTTGTGGAAGAGAACCCCCGCATCCAGGCTCTTGTAGATGCCCGAGCAGGCGCTCGCGTAGACCACCTGCGGCAAGTTGGGATCAATCAGGATGGAGAAAACATCCGAGTCATCAATGATGCCATGCTTGATGCTCTCCCAGTGCTGACCTCCATCGACCGTCTTCCATGGCAGATGCCATGTACCCGCATAGATGACCTGGGGATTTCGCGGATCGATCGCCACGGACTGCACCTCGTGAATCTCTTTGCTCCCAAGCGGGCTGATCTGCGCCCAATGCATGCCGTTGTCCATACTGCGAAAGACGCCCTGGAGCGTACCCGCAACCATCATCTCCGGATCGAACGAGGAACGAGTCAGCGAGCGGATGGACTGCCCCCGCATGTCCGGGTCACTCCACCAAGTCTTGCCGCCATCTTCGCTGATAAAGATTCCCCCATCGGGGTGATCGACGATCCATGCCCCCACTACCAGCCGTTGCGGATTCCTGGCGTCGGTGAGAATGTGGTCAATGATAAGATCGCTGCGATTTCCCACCTCACCTAAACGCCTCCAGGTGACGCCACCATCCGGGGAGTCATACACCCAGCCATTGGCAGTGCCAAGGTAGAGATGCTTGGAATTGTTGGGATCGGCGGCAAAGCTGCGAGCATCTCCCCCGTACGGCCCAAGAGGAAACCATCGCAAAGCATGTATCGGAACTGTACACAACGAACAACCGAATACCAGAACGGAAAGCAGACGCCAGGGCAGGGATCTCAGACGCTTCAATAAAAACTCCTCTTCTGTATCAGGCTAACGCATAGGGAGGGTCAGCAAAACCCGCCAAGCGCCCCGGGGGCAGTGCCTCGGCAAACTCGGTGAGAGCGCTTCCTCTCCGCAGAAGGAGCCAGAGCTCTTTTAAGCCGATCCTATAGCATGTTTAGTGTTGATGGGTACCCCGAAGATGGCTTGCAGTGGCGTTTTTATTGGGGAAAACGCCCATCGAAGTCGGTGCGTTCCTTGAGACCTACACTGAAATGTTATAGCCGGAAGTCATCGCCAGGGAGAGTCCAATCACTGTCGCTTCCAACGGCTGAATTCTTCTCCGTGGGAAAAGGTTCAGCATAGGCCTCTCCCTGGACAGTCTTCCATATGGATGGGCCTCTCGAAGCGGGTTTGCGCGGGGCGTTTCATCGGGGAATCAGTCGTAAAGGTCGAGGTGCGGGAGACAATCGCACGGATAAATCTCAGGAGAGAAGTGGAAAACTGCGCATCAACGGCAACGGCCGGTCGGGATCTCTCCCAGCCGGCCGTTGCGGTTGCGTACACAGAGTTAGTTGGAGCTAGTTGAGTTGGTTGAGCTGCTCGCCGCCTTCTTGTGGTGGTGATGAGCATGCCGCACACCCAAAGGCTTGCGCGGAATGGGTTTGACCTCAGTCTCATCCACAGGCGTGAGTCCGTTCGTATCCAGATTTGCACCCGTCGGAATCAGGACCGTCTGGTCAGAGTTGGTGCCATCCTGGCCGGTGTAGACCGCGATGGTCGACGGATCCAGCCCCTTCTCCTTCACCAGGTAGTCCTTCTCGTTGACCGCGCGAAGAGCCGCACGGTGGAGCGTCTCCTTCTCCGCCAGCGCCTGTTTGCGCTGTGTGGAGCGCCCGCGAACCTTCACCGGCGCGGAGTTCCCAACAATGGCCAGCTTCGCACCGCTGTTCTGCTGCTCTGTCAGGGCGATGTCATCCAGACAAGCCTTGGCTTCATTATCGACGCGAGTCGGACGAAGTTTGTCACGGTCGAAGGTGATGGTGCACAGATTCTTGGTGACAACCGGAGCCGGCGGCGGTGGCGGATTCAGGTTCACCGTCGTCTGCGCTGAGGCCGTCTGGCCTTGGTCATCGACTACATTACAAGTCACGGTAATCGTCGAACCCGGCGCAGCGCCCGTGGTGGACAAGGTAGCCGCAGAGGTGTTGCCGCTGATGGTGCCCGCTGTGGCGCTGTAGCTGTAGGTCAAAGGACGGTTCTGCGGGCTGGATCCAACTGCAGAGATGGCAACCGGATCACCCGAATTGACCGTGGTGGGGTTGGCTGAGCAGCTAATGGTGGGCGGCTGGAACTGAGTCACGGTGAACTGCGTGGTGCAGTCTGCGGACTCACCCGGCTTGTTGGCCTTGCCCTGCGCCACATGGCCCTTGACGGTATAAGTACCGGGCGCAAGACCCTTGGTGTCGATGGCTGCCACGCTCGAGTTGCCCGAGACGGCACCACCACTGCTGGACCACTGATAGCGCACAGGCTGTTTGGCGCGCAGGTCGGTGGCCGTGCCAGTCACCGTGACCGGATCTCCCGGATAGATGGTGCCCGTGGGCGCCGTCACCGAGCAGGCGTACTTGACCGGTGGTGGAGGCGTGAGGGTTCCAAAGTGGAAGAGCAGACCGGAGCTCAACTCGGCTCCATTCAGATTGGCTCGCCCACCCTGGAGGTAGATTGCAGGGTTCGCGGGTCCGAAGTCGATATGGGTATAACGGTAATCCGCCTCGAAGAGACGCAGTCCAAGCCGATAATGGAAGAACGGCAGTTGGTAGTCCATGCCGCCGCCTGCCATCAGTCCAGTACCCCAAGTGTAGGGATTGTACCCGACGCCGCCAGGATTATTTGGCCCAACGCCCCGCACGCCACCCACCAAGCCGTGCGCGAAGAGCGTATAGTTCTGCATCGGCCAGCGAAAGATCGGCCCGACGTAGTATCCATAGAAGCCATCACCCTGGCCATTCGGGTTTGCCGTCATGTTGAACTCGCCGCCAAGATACTTGGTGAAGTAGTAAGCGCCGCTGCCCATCGCTCCCTCGTTGACGGACCCAAACTGTTCACCCGAAGGGCTGTTGTCGCTGCTCAAACCGTAATACGAGTACCCCGTGAACACGTCCACACGCGAAGGACTTGGAGCGTTCGGCAAAGTACTCTGCGCACTGATGCTGGCTACTCCGAAGCTGACCGCACATGCGGCCAGAACGTAGCTGCCTAGATTACGAAATGGACGATAAGACATTCGACGATCCTCCCGATCAATCTGCTAAGTTGAAGGTTTCCAGGTATTCTTGATCACTTGCCTTTGGGGAATACCGAATAACCGTTCTCGCAACGAGTGTAGAAATTTGTGGCGCAGACACCAGATGCGCTGGCAAAACACTTTAGCATACAGCGAACCTTGACCTCTTCCCTTTATAACCTTACCGCAACTTCATCCACTGCTTGCCTCCAAATTTAAGTCGAACCCGATCTGTAACAGGCGCGAGCGTTCTTCCCATCTCTTTGCGATCACCCCTTGACTCTTCCAAATCAAGCAAGATTCAACGTCTCCCGGATCGTGCCCCGACTGGCCTGAATCTTCTCCTGCAACAGGGTAATCGCATAAAGCAACTGCTCCGGCCGGGGAGGGCACCCAGGGACGTACACATCCACCGGAATCACCTGATTGACACCCTGCACGAGAGCATAGTTGTTGAAGACGCCACCTGAGGTCGCACAAGCGCCCATCGAGATCACCCACTTGGGTTCCGGCATCTGTTCATAAAGCCTGCGGATCACCGGCGCCATCTTCTGCGAAACCCGACCGGCTATGATCATCAGATCACTCTGGCGAGGGGAAGGGCGAAACACCTCGGCGCCGAACCGGGCGATGTCATACCGTGAACCACCCATCGACATCATCTCAATCGCGCAGCAAGCCAAACCAAACGTCATCGGCCAAATAGAATTCTTGCGCACCCAATTGATGGCTGCATCCAGCGACGCCAGCACAACCCCCTCAGGCTGGCCGCTGCCCCAGTTCACCTCTTCCAGCTTCTCCCGATTCTTCCCGAAGCTCTCCAGACTGCCAAAGAGATACCGGTCATTCCGCTGCTGAGCCGCAATTGGCTGAACAACTTTCTCAGTGTGGTTGGAGGTCTGACTCATGACTTTCAGTATACGTCCCCTCTGGCCGTTTTCTCCATGGAATGTTCATCGTACAACCCATTTATCTGTCCAGAAACAGACTGACCGAGCCGCACGCCTTGTGGTCTTCAGACGCTCTAGATCTCTATTCTGAGATGCCACCCCACTCGCCTGCGTTGGATCCAAAGGCAGAAATTTCAGCCGTTCGCATGCTCCTCATGCATCCTCGCGATCCCGCTGAGCGGCTCCCTGCAACTGCGAGTCCAATTTTGGATCGAAACGCATCACCCACAGCCCATTGCCTCTCCAGGCTCCATTTGAGCGACTGAAGGCCAGGTCAACGGCTGTTTTTGTCAATAGCGCCCAGCAGAGCCGTTTGCAACTCCCTCTCCTGTTCCGCAGTCAGCCGCCTTCCCTCCCATGTCAGGTAGAAGACATCGATGGCAGTCTCCCCCTCGGTATCCACCAGCGCCACTTCGACGTTATAACCAAGGTCGCTGAGCGTTGCGCTAATCGCACGCAGAAGTCCGGGAACGTCTTGCGTAATGACCTGCAGCAGCGTGCTGTGGGAGGATGCCGTCTCATCAAATTCAATCCTGGTCTCTACCGCCACGCGCGGAGCTCTGCGCCGGGGACGGCGGCGGCTGCTCAGCAGCTTCTCCACCGAAGTTCTTCCCACCACCAGATCCCGCACGCTGGACAGGAACCTCTCCCGCTCACTCTCGTTCAGCTCCAACGTGCGGAATGTGTCGGTAAAACGGAAGGTGTCCACCACCACGCCTGCCTGGTTGGCAAAGGCGTCCGCGGTCACCACATTCATCCCCCAAGCGGCCAAGGCGGCGGTCATCCCGGCAAACAGCCGCGGACGGTCTGGGGTGACCAGCGTTACCTCATTCACCACCGAACCCGACTGCGTGGCCCCGTGGTTAAAGGCCATCTGAAATGGATCCTCGTCAAATCGCTGCGCCATCTCGAAGTGCTGCAGCATCGTCTCGGCCGACCGCGTGCTGACGTAACGCTCCGGGAAACCCTCCAGAAAATGCTCCATCTCCGCCTCGCGGCCGGGCAGCAGCGCCAGAACCCGGGCGATCTTTTCATCCTTACGCCAAAACCCGGTTCCTCCCACTGAAACTCGCGTGTGCACCCGCTCCTCATCCACGCTTCGATCCAACTGATTGGCGGTTGCCATGTAGAGCCGCCACAGGCTCTCGGCCTTCCATGGCGTCAAGGCATCTGGATGCACGGCTGCGATGTCCGCATAGGTAAACAGCGTCAGCATGCGCAGCGATTCGTGAGTTTGCACCCTTCCCGCAAAGGCGCGCACGGTCTCGGCATCGAAGATATCGCGCCGAATTGCGGCCGACATCTCCAGATGCATCTCGATGAGGCGCAGGACCTGGCTGGAGTCATAGGCGTCCATCTCCAGCCGCTGCAGCACGCTTTGCGCAAGCCGTGCACTCTCCGCCGCATGGCTCGCCCCCACGCGTCCTTTGCCGGTGTCATGCAGCAGAGCGGCCAGGAACAAGAGCGCTGGGCTCTGCAGTTCCGCCAAGATAGCTCCGAACCGCACCCTCCAGGCCTCCATCTCCTGGTGGGGCTCCCGCATTCCCTGTTTGTCAGCATCCCTGCCCCGGCTTTTACCGCGCTCCGCCGCCGGCGGAGCGGCCATGCCGTGCAAGGTATCGATCAAGACGAAGGTATGTTCATCCACCGTGTAGCGGTGATAGGCATCCCGGATCACAAGGGCGTCGATCCCATGAAACTCAGGCAGAATCAGCTCCAGCACACCCAGCGAATGCATGGCGCGCAGCGCATGCCCTGCCCGCTCTCCCGTAAGGATGGCGGCGAGACGTCTCCACAATCCTGGACCCTCTTCCAGATTCGCCGAGAGGAGTGGAATCGCCGCCACGATCCTGTCTTCGGTGCTGTGCGCCAAGCAAGCTCCGGTCTCCGCCATGGCGCGAAACACCGAGAGCACGATCTCCGGTTCAAGAGCAACATCCAATCCTCGAGAAGAAACCGGCTCAAGTTCCAGCACCCCTGCTTTGATTCGGAATCCAGTCTCGTTGGACCCACGAAGACGTTTGACCGAGGTCGGCGTCTCCACCTGCAACCCGGAGCTCTCCGCCTCGCGCAGCAGACGCTTTTCAATCACTCGGGCATGGCGAAAGTAAACCCGCATCCAATACGCCGCATCCACCCCGGATCCAGCCCGGTCGGGGAGACCGATCCGCTGCTGAGCGGCTGCATCCTGCGCCTCCCAGTCCAGGATGTTGTCATCCCTCTCATGGCGATAGTGCAGAAAACACCGCACAGCGGACAGAAACGCCACAGCGTCCCGCAGCTCACCGCCCTCGATCCGATTGCCCGGAAGATGGCCAGCCTGCATCCACTGCAGGGACGATCGCCCCTGTTCCGCTCCCTCCGGAAGGATCAGACGTTTGCCGAAACGCAGCTCGCGCAGCCAGTGCGAGGCGTTGACATCCCGTAATCCGCCAGGAGAATCCTTGATATTTGGTTCCAGATGAAACAGCGTGTCGCCAAACTTTGCATGGCGCTCCCGAGTCAATCGAGCCAGGGCTTCGCCAATCGCCCGGCCATCGCGAGAACGCAGCTTCGCCAACGACTTGTCTTGTAACCGAGAAAAGAGGGCTGCATCGCCACCCAGCCAGCGGATGTCCAGCAGCGAAAGAGCAAACTCTGGATTGTCTTCATTCAGGCGCTCACAGTCCCCCGGCATTCGTGTAGCCAGCGATACCTGCAGGCCGCAATCCCACAGCGACTGCGAGAGTCTGCGGATGGGCTCCTTGGCCGGCTTCTCCATCCCCTTCTCGATGCAAAACAACAGATCCACATCTGAACAGGGAAAGAGCTGGCCCCTGCCGTAGCCGCCAATCGCGCAGACAGTGACTCCCTTGCCCAAGGCCGGGTCTGCCTTCAACTCCACTGACCAGAAGCGCAGGACAAACTCATCGACCAGGGCAGACCTAGCCATCGTGGCGCGCAAGCCATCTCCGTTTGACTCGAAGAGGCCGCGAATCTCCGCCATTCTTCTCTCGTAGGCGCCGCGTGCGGTTACCCCCGACATTGGATCCCTCCCCTGCCGCCATGCTTCGCATCGCTGAAAACCCGCTCTCTGGCCTCACATCCTAGAGGGCGATCTCGCCGCGCTCGTCATTACGAATTCGAATAGCCTCGTCCACCCGTGAGACAAAGATCTTTCCATCTCCGATACGCCCGGTACGGGCGACGCTGATAATCGCATCGACGGCCTTGTCCTTCATCTCATCGGAGACCACCAACTCCAACTTGACCTTGGGAAGCAGGTCTACCGCATACTCCCGCCCGCGGTAGAACTCCGTGTGTCCCTTCTGGCGGCCATGGCCGCGCGCCTCAAAGATGGTAATCCCCGAGATCCCAGCCTCTACCAACGCATCCTTCACGGCATCCAGCTTGGACGGCTGAATGATTGCTTCAATCTTTTGCATTTCTGCCCCTCGCTCCTTCCTGCGTACGATGGATCTTAACCGCCCTCCCAGTCATAGCCCTCTTCGCCATGCTGAGACAGGTCAAGCCCAGCACGTTCGTCCTCTTCACTCACGCGCAAACCAATCAGTTGATCCACTACGAATAGAATTATCAGCGTTCCTGCGATGGAAATCGTCCAGGCGATGGAAACTCCGATCAGTTGATTCAGCACCTGGCCGTGGTTGCCCTCGAAGAAGCCGATAGCTTTTCCGCGCCCAAAGATCGGATTGATCACCGAACTGGCGAAGAACCCGGTCAGAATGGCGCCCAGCGTCCCGCCCGCCCCGTGTACGCCAAAGGCATCCAGCGAGTCGTCATAGCCAAAGATATTCTTGACCTTGACCACCATCAGGAAGCAGAACCCGCCGGCGATCAGGCCAATCCACAGGGCGCTCATGGGCGTCACAAAGCCGGACGCGGGGGTAATCGCCACCAACCCGGCAACCGCGCCCGAAATCCCGCCCAAAGCTGACGGCTTGCCGTTGCGCAGCCACTCGGCCGCCGACCATCCAATCGCCGCCGCGGCAGCTCCGAACTGCGTTGCGATAAAGGCCGAGGTCGCCAGTCCGTTGGCCGCCAGCGCGGAGCCCGCGTTGAAGCCAAACCAGCCAACCCACAACAGGCAGGCGCCAACAAAGCTCAATACCACCGAGTGCGGCGGAAAGGCCTTTTGCGGAAATCCTATCCGCTTGCCCAGAAAGATCGCCGTCACCAGCGCGCTGACGCCAGAAGTCACATGCACCACCGTGCCCCCAGCGAAATCCAGACAGGGGAACCTTCCCGCCAGCCCCCCGGCTCCTACCGCGCCGGCATTCAGCAATCCACCCACGCCCCACACCATGTGCGCCATCGGGGAGTAGACGACGATCGTCCACAAGATCATGAAAACCAGCATGGCCGAGAACTTCATGCGTTCCGCAAAGGCTCCGGTAATCAAAGCTGGAGTGATGATGGCAAACATGAGCTGATAAACCATATAGGTCTGGAGCGGGATGGTCGGCGCATACGCAGGATCCGGCGCCAGGCCCACGCCATGCAGGAAGATGTTATGCAACCCACCCATAAAGGCGTTCCCGGAGCCGAAGGCCAATGAATAGGTCACCAGGGCCCATAACACGGTCACCACCGCCATCATGGCGAAGGTCTGCATCATCGTGCCCAGAATGTTCTTCTTGCGCACCAGGCCGCCATAAAAAAGCGCCAATCCCGGACCACTCATCATCAGCACCAGCGCGGCGCTCACCAGCATCCAAGCGTTGTCACCCGCGCTCTGGGCCCTGGCAATCGCAATGGCGTTTTCGGCTGTGCTCTTCTCCAGCGCCGTAATCCGGTCCGCCTGGCTTACGGCTGGAGCCTGCGCCGCGGCTACTCCGGCGGCCAGTCCGCAGCACAGCAACCACCCCGCCAGCCAACTTACAACCCGTCTCCGTCTCATGGCAACTTCTGCCCTACCTCCCTCGAACCTTTGCTTTGTCCTTCACATATCCGCCGGGTTTTGCTTTCCTGCCGACGTACGGCACCCGTGGCGCCTCACACTGCGAACCGAGCGCACCTTGCGGAGATCTTCAACTGAACGCTACTTATTCAAAAAGACTTACAGGCCATAACGACGCTTCGCGGATCCGATTTCCGAGCTGATCCAGGTCCTTGCAAACGCCGGTTGTTTCAGTTTTCCTAGTCTACAACGGTTCCGCATCTCTTTGAGAACGACCCCGGCGCTTTCCAGAAAGGCATCTCCATGACCGACCAGCCATTCGTCCGGCATGATGGCGCAGGATCAGTTCTCTGGGCGTAGGGCGCGGGCACGCATCGCCGCATCAGGGCCACGGCTTCGCAACGTCGAGCCCCTGCCCCTCCTTTCGCGGCTTGCGTTACTCTTTGGGAATGTCCAATCCATGGCGTCATCTCCGCTGGTCTGAAGAGCCGGTCACACAGCTCAATCCCCTCCTCAGCCGTCAGTTTGTCTCCGGATCGCAGTGCATGCTGGCCCGTCTGGAGCTCCGGAAAGGTTGTACCGTCCCCCGCCATCAGCACCACCACGAGCAGATCTCTTCCGTCCTGCGGGGAGCACTGCGTTTCGTGATGGGCGAAGAGGGTGCAGCCGTGGAGACGATCATCCGTGAAGGCGAGGTTCTGGTCATCCCCGGCCACGTTCTCCACTTCGTCGAGGCGATTGAGGACACCCTTGCTCTGGATGTTTTCGCCCCTCCTCGCGAGGACTGGATCTCCGGCGACGATGCGTATCTGCGCTGACTGGCAAGTTGCTGTATCTTGTTGACGCAGGTCGAGGAGCAATTCGCCCGCGGCGGGAGCGGCCGGACCGGACGCGGGAGGGGATGAGGAGTACGTCCATGACGGATCTGGTAAAACGCCAACTGGCCCAATCCATTGCCACCATGACTCGCGTTCTGCGTGACGAAAGCATCCACGACGCCGTCGTCTCCGCGGCGCGAATCACCACCGAGGCCTTGCAGTCGGGACACAAGCTGCTGGTTTGCGGCAATGGAGGATCGGCCGCCGACGCGCAGCATCTGGTGGCAGAGTTTGTAGCCCGCCTCACCGTCGACCGCCCTGCTTTGCGCGCCATCGCGCTCACCACTGACACCAGCATCCTGACCGCTATCGGCAACGACCACTCCTACGACAACATCTTCGAGCGCCAGGTGGAAGCTCTTGGCCAACCCGGAGACGTGCTTCTGGCTATCTCCACCTCCGGCAACTCCAGAAACTGCGTCAAAGCCCTCAAGCTGGCCCAGGGACTCGGCTTGCGCACGCTGGCCTTTACCGGAAACCAAGGCGGCGCCATGAAGGATCTGGCCGAGATCAACGTCATCATCCCCTCCCAGACAACCATGAACATTCAGGAGTGCCACCTCGCGCTGGAACACATCCTGTGCATGCTGGTGGAGCGCTTCACTTTTGGAGAAGAGTTTGGTGAACGGCCCAGGCTGCTGTCAGAGTAAATCGTTCAGACTCCGGCGTGATCTTCCATCTCCGCCTCTTCGGCCCCAGCAAGGATTCCCATCTCCACATAGATAGGCCGCATCACCTTGCGCACCCCCGGTAGCTGGGTAGTAAACCACAGTGAGCCAAGCACACACATCGACCCGTTCAACATCACAGTATGCGGAGCGCCAAAGTGATGCGCCAGGTACCCAGCGAGCAGACTGCCAAACGGAGCCATGCCTACAAAGGCCATTGTGTAATAGCTCATCACCCGAGCGCGCTTGTCTTCCGGCACCAACGTCTGAATCACCGTATTGCTGGCGGCCATGCCCTGCATCATGCCAAAGCCCACCACCGTAAGCAGCAACATGGACAGCCAGAGCACATGGGAGACGCCCAGGAGAATCAGCCCGACGCCAAACATTCCGGCGGCAATCTGGATCATCGTCGTCAATCCACGCACGCTCTTGCGCATTGCCAGCGATATAGCCGATATCAGGGCCCCCGCTCCAGAGGCGCCAGTGAGAAAGCCCAGCGTATGCGCACCGCCATGCAGAACCCCACCGGCAAAGATCGGCAGCAGCACCGAAAACGGCATACCCATCAGGTTGGTCAGCGCAAACAGCAAAAGGATGGTTCGGACCGGTTTGAAGCTGCTCACATAGGCCCACCCCTCCCGCATCTGCACCAGCATCGACCTGGCCGACCGGATCAACCCGGACGGCCTCACCTGCATCATCAGCAGAGAGAGAATCACGGCTCCATAACTGATACCGTCGATCAGAAAACAGTACCCCTCGCCTACCCAGGCGATCACCAGCCCAGCCAGCGCCGGCCCGATCATCCGAGCCAGATTCACAATCGAAGAGTTGATGGCAATGGCGTTGCCCAGATCCTTCTTGTCGTCCACCATCTGCACCAAAAAAGCCTGGCGGCCTGGCATATCAAAGGCGTTGATCAGCCCCTGCAGGGAAGCCAATACGATGACATCCTTGATGTTGACCATTCTGGAGAGCGTCAGGAAAGCGAGCGTCAGGGACTGCAGCCCGGCCAGGGTCTGGGTACACACCAAAAGCTTGCGCCGGTCCATTCGCTCCACCCAGACACCGGCGAACGGGGCCAGCAGAAAGGTAAGAATCTGGCTTGAGAATCCCACCACTCCCAGCAGCAGCGCTGACCCGGTCAGGCGATAGACCAGCCAGCTCGTCGCCAGCCGGGTCATCCAGGTCCCGATCAGCGAAAGACTCTGCCCGGAGACAAACAGCTTGAAGTTGCGATGCCTGAGAGCTCGCCATGCATGCGCGAACCTGCTCCCCGTCGCTTCCGCCGCCATCTCGTCCGCCACTCTGCCCACCATCTTCCTCTAGATGCTACCTCCAGTATTTGCGACGCAACTTCGCTCGTGGGCCGTGAAGCCGAAGGGCCTGCATCCAGATGTTTCTTCGCCCTGCATTACGAGTGGCCTGCGTTGCCGGGGAGCGACGATTTGCAGCCCGTTCCATGCTCTCAGCCCACCCCCCAGATCTGCTCCCGCCATCGGCCTGCCTACACCGTCCGCGTGAGTTTATACCCCAGTGGTGACCTGGCCCTCTCCTCGGTGGCATCGCTGTAGACACGCATCGAGCGCCCGGCGAGAAGCACCTTTTTCTCCGCCTCCCCGTCGCAAAACGGGTTCTCAATCTTCTCCGTATCCAGCACCTGCCTCCACGGGGTTCCGTCAGGCGGCTCTGGCAGGGTGTATTCCACGTCTTCTACGGCGGCGTTGACCAGAATGAGAAAGCTGTCATCTTCCACAGGTCTTCCTTCATCATCCATCACCTGCAGAGTCTTGCCGTTGAGCAGCAGCCCGATGGATTTATTCCAAGGCTCGCTCCAACCTCGCTCGGGGATCTGCTGTCCATTGGCCCCGTACCAGGCAATGTCCATCTCCAGAGATCCACGAATCACCCGGTCCTGAAAAAACCTTCTCCGGTGAAGATTGGGATGGCTACGGCGCAGCTTGATCAGGCTGGCGGTAAACTCAAGCAGCCGCTCGCCTTCCTCGTCCCTCTGCCAGTTGAACCAGCTCAGCTCATTGTCCTGGCAGTATGCATTGTTGTTGCCGCTCTGGGAGCGGCCAAACTCATCGCCGCCCAGCAGCATGGGAACGCCCTGGCTGAGCATCAGCGTGGCCAGAAAGTTCCGCATCTGCCGCCGACGAAGTTGCAGAATCCAAAGATCGTCGGTTGGGCCTTCTACCCCCATGTTCCAGCTATCGTTGTAGTCTGAGCCGTCCCTGTTCTGGTCTCCATTGGCCTCGTTATGCTTCTGGTTGTAGCTGACCAGATCGCAGAGTGTGAATCCATCGTGCGCGGTCACGAAGTTGATCGACGCGGAAGGCTTGCGTCCGTCGCTCTGATACAGGTCGCTGGAGCCAGTCAGGCGGTGGGCAAAGTCTGAAAGCTGCCCGCTATCTCCCTTCCAGAACCGCCGCACCGTGTCCCTGTACTTGCCGTTCCACTCCGCCCATAGCACAGGGAAGCGCCCCACCTGGTAACCGCCCTCGCCGATGTCCCAGGGCTCCGCAATCAGCTTGACATGGGCCAGGACAGGATCCTGGTGAATGGTATCGAAGAACGCGCCCAGCTTGTTGACGTCATGCAGCTCCCGAGCCAGCGTGGATGCCAGATCGAAGCGGAAGCCATCCACATGCATCTCCGTCACCCAGTAGCGCAGGCTGTCCATGATGAGCTTGAGGGTCTGCGGATGATAGACATTCAGCGAGTTTCCCGTGCCCGTATAGTCCACATAGCGGCGCGGATTGTCGATCTCGGTGCGGTAGTAGGTGAGATTGTCCACGCCTTTGAGAAAGAGCATCGGACCCTGCTCATCGCCCTCGCAGGTGTGGTTGTAGACCACGTCCAGAATCACCTCCAACCCGGCTTCGTGCAACCGCTTGACCATCTCCTTGAACTCGTTCACCTGCTGCCCGGCATCGCCACTGGAGCTGTAGCGCGCCATGGGCGCAAAGAACCCCAGCGTGTTGTAGCCCCAGTAGTCGCGCAGGCCACGCTGGATCAGCTTCGCTTCGTCGATGAAGTGGTGCGTCGGCATCAGCTCAACGGCGGTTACGCCAAGATTCTTCAAATACGCAATGCTTGCTTCGTGCGCCAAGCCGGCGAAGGTGCCACGAAGCTTCTCCGGCACCTTCGGATTTTTAAGGGAAAATCCCCGCACATGCACCTCGTAGATCACCGAGTCGGAGATGGGAGTCTCCAGAGGGTGATCCTCTTCCCAATCGAAGTGCCAGTCCACCACAATGCTCTTGGGCACGTAAGCTGCATCATCGGCGTCGCAGCGGGCAGGATTCTCCTCCTCCATCCCGCCGACACAGGCCCGAATGGGTCCGCTGTGATCCACCTCACCCGAGATCGCCCGGGCATAGGGATCCACCATCAGCTTGGACCGGTTGAAGCACAGCCCTCGGCTTGGATCCCAGGGACCATCCACCCGATAGCCATAACGCTGCCCGGGCTGGACGCCGCGCACCAGTCCATGCCAGACAAAGGTCGTCTGTTCCTTCAACTCCACACAGTCGATCTGCTCGCCGGCGTCATTGAACAGGCAGACAAAGACCGCCGTAGCGTGCTCGGAGAAGAGAGCAAAGTTTGTACCCAGGGCCATCGGCGTTGCGCCCAGGGGGTAAGGCTTTCCCGGAAGAACGGTAAGGGACATCGAAGAACGGAGACCTCAAGAAAAAGAGACTAGACTGCCCGTGAAAAGGATACCCCGGCTCCACGCCCGGTCGCGGAACGCCCAAGGACTTCACAGAGCGGTACTCTCGAATCATGCACTTTGTCACCCGGTTTCTGCTCTCGGCCACCAGTCCTGACCACTTCCCCAGCGCAGCACGCACCTTCGACGCCCCGGAAGTCGCCTTTCTGGGACGGTCCAACGTGGGCAAATCTTCCCTGATCAATGCGCTGCTCGGCTCCCAGGAGGCCAAAGTCTCCTCCACACCCGGCCGCACTCGCGCAATCAACTTCTTCGCGCTGCACAAGATCACAGGCAAAAGTGGGGGGACAAACTTCGCCCAGCGCCCTTCCTTGATCTTCGCCGACCTGCCCGGCTACGGCTATGCCAAGATCTCCAAGTCCATCTCCTCAGAGTGGCCCACCTTTATCGAACCCTACCTTGCCGAGCGTCAGCAACTCGCGCTCTGTCTCTGCCTGGTGGACACCAATATTCCCCCTCAGCCGAGCGATACACTGCTGATCCATGCCCTGCGGGCCATGCAGCGCCCGCATCTTGTCGTCGGCACCAAGTCCGATCGCCTCAGCGGAAGCCAGCTCGCCAAATCGCTCTCGGCGCTGTGCAAGGCTCATGATGTGGATCGCGTTCTACCCGTCTCGTCAAAGTCCCCCGCAGGCATCAAAGCCCTTTGGCCGGAGATCCTGAACGCGATCCAAGACGCATAGCCAAGACGCATGATTCAAGGCTGGAAGACCCGAATCCCAGCCACAATTCATCCGCTGGCTCGAGCCAAAGTCCGCTTCAGGATCCTGCACATCGGCCTGGTCACCCTTGGGTCGGGTTGAGATCGCCACAGCGTCAAACCACCCCTTCACGCCCCGACAGCCTCAGCAACATCCTACTCAGCGGCTTCGGCCCGCTCAGCCTCCGTCAACCAGACCACTCGCACTTCGCTCGGAGCGGGCCGCTGGTACCGTGCAATCCTCTGTACCCACGCTCGCCTCACCTGGTCCCGCTCTGGCAGCATGGCCAATAGCCGGGCATCAAGTTCCCGCAACCCCGCGGTTGTTTGGGCAGCCAACACCATCTCGTCCCATCCATGCCGGCTCAACCAGCTTTGCAACTCCGGGCTGGGAAGCACCACTCCGGCGCTGCGGTCTAGGACGAGCACATCTCTGCCCCAGCCCGCCGCTGAATCCCCAGCATCAGAGAACTCCACCCGCAGCTCAGGCAGCACACCCCGCTCCCGAAGTTCCATCAACGCCGGCTCGGTCTTGCCTTCCAACACCACACTGAGCGGGCGCCCCTTGCGAATCTCGTTCTTCAGCACCCGCAGCGTCTCATCCAAGGTATTCACCACAAAGTCCACGCCGCCTTTGCGAAAGACCGATTTCACCACAGCCGCGTCCGGGTCCAACACAAGCGTGGCGCCTCCGGCGATGCTCACCGCCGCCGGCAGCCCAGTGGCCGACACCCCCGGGCCGCAGGCAAAGACCAGGAGTCCAGCCCAGCTTTCGCGCCGGACCTTCAACTCTCCGTAGATCCGCAGCGTCTGCCGCTGCAGCCCCTCTGCGTTCTCCAGCACTTCTCCAGCCCTCTCTGTACACAAAGGGGCCCTGCAACGATTCGCATTGCAGGGCCCCGCTGATCTCGCCCGCCTATGCTCTGGCGGTTCCGCAGGCGCTACTCCCCGTAGTATTCCAATCCGAGATGGGTGATCAGATCCTCACCCATGATGTGGCGCAGCGTATTCTTCAGCTTCATCTGCTGGATGAACAGATCGTGCTCCGGATAGACGCCCGGAGCGCTGTCCGGGTCTTTGAAAAAGAAGCTCAGCCACTCCTGGATCCCCAGCCCGCGCAGCGCCGGCGTGCGCGCAGCCAGATCCATAAACAGGCAGAGATCCAGAGCCAGAGGAGCAGCCAGAATCGAGTCACGGCAGAGGAAGTCGACCTTGATCTGCATCGGATACCCGAGCCATCCGAAGATGTCGATGTTGTCCCATCCCTCTTTGTTATCTCCGCGCGGTGGGTAGTAGTTGATCCGCACCTTGTGAAACACATCGCCGTATAACTCCGGGTTCTTTTCCGGCTGGAAGATATGCTCCAACACACCGAGCTTGGAGACCTCTTTGGTCCTGAAGTTGTCTGGATCGTCCAAAACCTCACCGTCGCGGTTGCCCAGGATGTTGGTGGAGTACCATCCGCTCACCCCCAGTTGACGCGCCTTGAAGCCTGGCGCCAGCACCGTCTTCAGGAAGGTCTGGCCGGTCTTGAAGTCCTTGCCGCAGATGGGAGCATTCATCTTCTTGGAGAGCTCTTGCAGGGCGGGAATGTCCACTGTAAGATTCGGCGCCCCATTGGCGAAGGGGATCCCCTCTTTCAGCGCGGCCCACGCATAAAGCATGGACGGAGAGATGTCCGGATCATCCGCCACCAGGCCCTTTTCAAACGCCTCCAGCGTCTGATGCACTGGCTTGGGTTCGATATAGATCTCCGTCGACCCGCACCAAATCATCACCTGACGATCGGTCTTGGTCTTGAACTCCGCGATCTCATTGCGGATCTGGCTGGCCAGATCACACTTGTTCTTGCCCACCTTCTGCACCTTGGGCGTAAGCCGCTTCACCCAGCGCTGATCAAAGGCAGCAGGCATAGGCTCAATGCTTTGCAGAAAATCTTTCATGCTCTCCAACTGCTCGTGGTCCAGCACGCCGGCAGTCTTCGCAGCATCGTACAGGTTGCCACCAAAGATATCCCAGCCGGTGAAGACCAGGTCGTCCAGTTTCGCCAGAGGAGCCCAATCCTTAATCAACGGGGTACGATTTTCGGTGCGCTTGCCCAGTCGGATCGTTCCCATCTGCGTCGTTGAGCCAAATGGCTTGGCAAATCCTCTCCGAACTGCCTCCACCCCGGCGATGAGCGTCGTCGCGACTGCGCCCATTCCAGGAATCATGATTCCAAGTTTTCCAGTGGCTGGTTTGATGCTGGCTGCATCAGGCGAGCCGGCTTTGGGTATAGACATTGCGTTACAAACCCTTCCTGAAGTGCAAAGTTCCGTTCCTGCAACGGCTCCGCGCGGGGGTTGGGGGGTTGGCGATCGCAACCTCTTTCCCGGAATCACGCAAGGCCCGGGGCTTCCAAGGGGCGAGCAACACCTCTTTGGGTGGGGATACGGTCGCGCCAGCTCACCTTCTCACGACGAAAAGCTGCTCTAGCATCGAGCGGACATTCTAAGTATCTCTCTTTGCCAAACCGAGTTGCAAATAGCCGCAAGTCATCTCGTATCATCCAAGTTGAGGAACCGTAAGAATTGCGCCCCCATCTGGCCACGTTGGTTGACGATCTCCGCCGCAATGGAGCGCAGACGGCCATTGTGCGCTACCACGGAGTTCGCCGCCACGCCACCACCTATGCGGAGTTGGCCACACTATCCGGTCGGTTCTCCGCCGAACTGGCTCGCCGCGAGATCGCGCCCGGCGAACGCGTCGTCCTATGGGGCCAAAACTCCGCCGAGTGGGTGGGAGCCTTCTTCGGCTGCCTGCTGCGTGGTGTCCTGGCCGTACCGCTGGACGCGGCCGGCTCACCGGAGTTTGCCGCTCGCGTGATCGCCGACGTCAGCCCCAGACTGATCCTCACGGACCGAGAGCACCTGGCTTCGCTCCCAGCTGCCGCGCCGCATCTCTCGCTGGACGATCTCGCGGCGCATCTACCCGCCGAATCACTGTTCAACGTCGACCCGTCCGTTCGGCTTGACGCTCCCTTCCAGATCGTCTTCACCTCTGGAACCACGGCCGCGCCCAAAGGGATCGTCCATACCCACCGCAACATTCTGGCCAGCCTCGATCCCATCGAGCGCGAGATGCAAAAGTACCTCCGCTACGAGCGCATCTTCCACCCGCTACGCTTCCTCCACACCCTTCCGCTCAGCCACGTCTTTGGACAGTTCATGGGCCTTTGGACACCTCCTCTGCTAGGCGCCGAAGTCTACTTTGACTCTCAACTTGAACCAGCACGGATGCTGGACCGCATTCGCTTGAACCGCATCTCAGTGCTGATAGCCGTGCCTCGCTCGCTGGAACTGCTGCGCTCCCATCTGGAGATGCTCTTCCCCGGCATCGACAATGAGTTAGCCTCCTCCGAGGGCTGGCCGATTTCCAAGCGCATGCTCCACTTCCGACGCGTGCACCAATTCACCGGCTGGAAGTTCTGGGCGCTGATCTCGGGTGGAGCGGCGCTGTCCCCGGATCTGGAAGTCTTCTGGGGAAGGCTTGGATACGCGGTGATCCAAGGCTACGGCATGACCGAAACCGCTGCTCTCATCACCCTCAACCATCCCTTCCACCTGGGCCGCGGAACCTTGGGCAAGCCGCTGCCCGGCCGTGAAGTGCAGATCAGCCCCGAGGGTGAAATCATGGTGCGCGGCGATGTAGTCGCCGGCTCCACCTGGGTGCAGGGACGCATTCAGCCTCGTTCCTCGGAGTGGCTGGCCACCGGCGATCTGGCAACCCGCGAAGACTCCGGCGAACTCCGCTTCGCGGGCCGCCGTAGCGAGGTGATCGTCACCTCCGCTGGACTCAACATCTATCCCGCGGATCTGGAGGCAGCGCTGCTTCAACAACCCGGCGTGCGCGCTGCCGTAGTGGTCAAGCACGAAGGACCGAAGGGTCCGGAACCAGTCGCCGTGCTGCTGACCGACGGCGATTCGGAGCACCTGCGCCATACCCTCCAGGGGGCGAATCGCCATCTTGCCGACTTCCAGCAGATGCGCCACGTCCTCCGCTGGCCGGAGCCGAGTCTTCCCGTCACCTCCACTGGCAAGCTGTTGCGCCGAGTAGTGGCTGAGTGGGCCAGCCATCAGATCTCCGCCAGCTCTGGTCAGCCTGCGATCATCCGTGGAGACGTCCTGCTGGAGATGATCGCCGCAGTCAGCGGAGAACAGCCCGTTGAAACAAGCGATGCCGCTCGCATCGCCGAAGATCTGCATCTGGACAGTCTGGGCCGCGTGCAGCTTCAGTCCATGTTGGAACAGCGCTTCGGAATCCAACTGAAAGATGAGCAGATCGCCCGGGCTACCACACTCGGCGACCTTCGTTCCCTGGCCGGAGCCCCTGCGCTTCCACCGCTGCGGCACTCCGCAGAGGATCCAGACCGGCCGGTAACTCCAGATGCGGGCGCAGACGTAACTTCACACACAATTCGTGCGACAACAGTGACTGCCGCTCCCGATACGCCCCTGGCCGCGAGGCACACCTCACAATCTGCCATTAAAGGGCCCTCGCCCTCGTCCGCCCCTCTCCCCCACCGCTATCCGCGCTGGACATGGCTTCGTCCCATCAACGCGCTTCGCGTCGCCTTCCTGGAGGCCGTCGTCCGCCCGCTGGTCTGGATCCTGACCGCTCCGCGGGTGGAACGCGCCTCCTTCTCCGCAGCCGAGATTCGGCAGCCGCTGCTGATTATCTCCAACCACATTACAACCTACGATGTGCCCTTGCTGCTCTACGCACTACCCAAACCCCTGCGTCGCCGCATGGCCTGCGCCATGGCCGCGGAGCTGCTGATGGACTACCGCCGTGGCCGCGGCGCTCCCAGCGCTCTCCTCAACCCGCTGCTGCCCATCGCCTACTGGCTGATAACGATTCTCTTCAACGTCTTTCCCCTGCCGCGCATGGGGGGCTTCCGGCGCAGCTTTGAACACGCCGGGCAGGCGCTGGACAGCGGCTACTCAGTCATCGTCTTCCCCGAGGGC
>DAHWOF010000008.1 GCA_027335345.1 Granulicella sp.
CATCGCCCTGGCAGGCCTCGCACCGCCCACCCGTCACGTTGAAGCTGAACCGTCCCGCCTTGTACCCGCGTTCCCTTGACTCCGGCAACATCGCATACAGCTCCCGCAGCGGCGTGAACAACTGCGTATACGTCGCCGGATTCGACCGCGGCGTCCGTCCAATCGGCGACTGATCGACCAGCACGACATCGTTCAAATACTGCGCTCCGGAGATCTCCCGATAAAGGTTCGCACTCTCCTGGCCCGCTTCCTCTCTGCCCAGCGCCCGCAGCAACGCGCGGTAGAGCACCTGATGCACCAGCGTCGATTTACCCGACCCAGAGACGCCGGTGACGCAGCACAACAGACCCAAGGGAACCTCCACGTCCACGCCGCGCAGGTTGTGGATTCTGGCTCCCCGCAGCAGCAGCCTCTCCCGCTCCCGCTCCAGGCGATGGCGGGGAACGTTGATGCTCGCCCGGCCGCTCAGATAGCGTCCGGTAAGAGATGCGGGGATCTCCTTTACCTCGTCCGGGGAGCCTTCGGCCAGCAACTCTCCACCCAACTCGCCCGCGCCCGGCCCCAGATCGAGCAGGTGGTCGGCCGCCCGGATCACCTCCGGATCATGTTCCACCACCAGGATGGTATTGCCCAGATCGCGCAGCTCCTCCATGATTTGAATCAACTTCGCAGTATCCCGTGCGTGTAGCCCGATCGACGGCTCATCCAGCACATAGAGCGCTCCCACCAGACGCGAACCCAGGCTTGCCGCCAGTTGGATGCGCTGTGACTCCCCCCCACTCAGGGTGGAACTCAGCCGGTCCAGGGTCAAGTACTCCAGCCCCACCTGCTGCAGAAAGCGCACCCTCTGACGCACCTCTTCCAGCACCTTGCCGGCTATCTCCTGCTGCGCCGGACTCAGCTTCAGCCTTTCCAGAAACTCCCTTGCCTCAACGATGGTAAGCGCACAGAGCGCGCTGATGTTTTTCCCCTCCAGAAGCACAGCTCGCGCTTCCGCGCGAAGGCGCTGACCTCGGCACTCCGGGCAGAGAGCATATCCACGGTACCGGGAGAGAAAGACGCGGATGTGCAACTTGTATTTCTTGCGCTCCAGTTCGGCAAAGAAGCCGCGAACCCCGGGCCAGTGCGGACCAGATCTGGGGCCTGTTTCACCGTCTTCGATCCACCGCCGTTGTCCTTCGCTCAGCTCAAACCACGGCACATCCAGCGGAATCCCCTCCGCCTTGGCGGCGCGTCTCATCTCCGCTTGCCAGGAGCGGTACTTTGGCTTGGTCCAAGGATCGATCGCACCTTCATCGAGTGTCCGGGTGGGATTGGGAACGATCAAGTTGGGGTCAAAGTCGATGGTGTTGCCAAATCCCTGGCAGCGCGGGCAGGCCCCGTAAGGATTGTTGAAGCTGAACAGACTAGGCTCCGGCTCGCGATAGGCCCGATGGCAGTCAGAGCACTTGAAAGCCGCTGAGTAACGCAGCATCAACTCGCTGGATGGGCGCTCCGCCCCTCCATCCTTTGAAACCGTGCGAAATACAATCTCTCCCGCCTCGCGGTACCCCGTCTCGATCGCATCCACGATCCGCGCCCGAAGATCGGTCGAGAGCACCAACCGGTCCACCAGAACATAGATCGGGCGCTCCGCGGTTGCCGCAAAGTCCAGCTCCAGCAGAGTCTCAGGCGTGGAAAATTCAACGATCTTCCCTGCTCCCCCGCCCTCCTCCGCCTGCCACAACCGGTTGTACCCTCGGCGGCGCAGCTCCCCCAACCTTTCCCGCATCAGCTCCGCACCAAACTGCTGGCCAGGCTCGCCCCCGCTTCGCTCCTCCGGGAGCTTCCGGACTGCTTTGCCTGATCTTCTGCCACCCATCTTCGCTACAGGAACACCGCTTTCGCCCCCGCCAGGCTCGGTGATCGAATCAACCGTCCGCAGCGCCTCCAGCTTGACCTGGCTGCGCGTCACGGGGAACAGAGCATACAGGCGTGTCCCTTCAGCCAGAGCAAAGATCCGCGTCACAATCTCGTCCACGGTATCGCGGCGCACCACGCCTCCACAGTGAAGGCATGTGACCGTCCCACAACGCGCATAGAGCAGGCGAAGATAATCGTAGATCTCCGTCGCCGTAGCCACCGTGGAGCGCGGATTGCGCGTTTGATTCTTCTGGCGGATGGCAATGGCGGGAGCCAGGCCGTCGATGGAATCGACTGCAGGCTTCTCCATGCGCTCCAGAAACTGCCGCGCATAGGCAGACAGGCTCTCGACGTAACGCCGCTGTCCCTCCGCGTACACCGTATCAAACGCCAGCGAGGACTTTCCCGAACCCGACACGCCACTAACCACCACCAGGGCATTGTGAGGTATGTCGACATCAATGCCCTTCAGGTTATGGGTTCGCGCGCCGCGAATCGTGATCTTGTCCTTTGGAGCATCCTTCCCCATGGGGCTCACTCACTCCTTTGTGGCCAAAGCATCTCCAGCAACAGCAGACTGACCCCAACGACAATCGATGAGTCCGCCAGATTGAAGTCCGGCCAGTGATAGTGGATGATGTGTACCTCCAGAAAATCGATGACGTACCCAAAACGCATGCGGTCATAGAGATTTCCACACGCTCCGCCGAGGATCAGCGCCAGGCCCACTGAGGTTGTGCTCAGCCTCTGGCCTATCTTCCACAGCAGTAGCAGAACCACTACAACGGCAAGGATGGAGAAGGCAATCAAAAAGTGACGCACAAGCCCAGGGGACCCACTCCCTTCAAATAGGTTGAAGGAGGCGCCTGGATTGAGCACATGGGTGAGACGGAAGACTCTGGGAAGCACCACGATCGCCTGACCGGGAACGATATGAGCGGCGATCCAGCGCTTGCTGGCGCGGTCCAGGAAGATCACCGCGGCTGCGATGGCAAACATCAGCCACCGCATGTCGGGCCGCACCCTTTGCTCAGGGATGGCTGCAGGCATCAAGCCTCCTCCCCTGCCATGGGCGCAAAGCCCATCGCCTCAAGAGCCTCGGCGCAGCGTGCGCAGACGGTTGGCCAGCGCGCGTCCGTTCCCACATCCGCAACCACGCGCCAGCAACGCTCGCATTTGACACCATCGGCCACTTTGGCTTCGATCAGCACAGCCGTCTGATTCTCAGTTCCGCCCACAAGCTGTACGGTGGCCTGCGACACATTGAAATACTCGGCGAGCGCCGTTTCATACCGAGCGAGCGCCTGCGCCTCCCTGGATCCCTCTGTAGCGATCACTTGCACGCTCGCGTCCAGGCTCTTTCCAATGGACTTGGCCAGGCGAAGCGCCTCCAATTCGATCATCACAAGCTGACGGATGCGAGCCAACAGCTCCCAATCCGCCTCCAGTGCAGCGATATTGCCCGGGATGACCTCAGACATCTCCGGGAACAGAGCCAGGTGCACGCTCATGGCCCGGCCCTCCACTCTGGGCAGGTGCTGCCACACTTCATCGGCGGTAAAGGACAGGATCGGAGCAATCAAGCGCGTCACCACCTCGGCGATTCGCCAAATCGCCGTCTGCGCGCTCCTGCGCGCGGGATGTCGCGGCGCAAAGGTGTAGAGGCGATCCTTGACCACATCCAGATACAGCGCGCTCAGATCGGAGTTTGTAAACTCGTTCAGCGCCTGATACGCGCGATGGAACTCGAACTCCTCGTAGGCTCTGCGGATGACCACATCCAGCTCCGCCGTGCGCGCCAGAATGTACTGATCGAGCGGCTGCATCTCCGCCCAGCCAACCGCATGCTCGGCCGGATCAAAGTCGGACAGGTTGCTGAGCAGGAAGCGGAGCGTATTGCGCAGCTTGCGATAGTTCTCGCTGACGCGCTGCATCAGGTTCTCGCTGGCCGCCACATCCTCGCGGAAGTCCACGCTGGCTACCCAGAGGCGAATGATCTCGCCGCCGAGGCGATTGGCCACATCCACAGGGTCGACACCGTTTCCAAGCGATTTGGAAAAGGCGCGCCCTTGCTCGTCCAAGGTCCATCCGCTGGTCGCCACCATCTTGTACGGAGCAGCGTCGCGGATCCCTACCGAACTCAGCAGCGAAGAGTGAAACCATCCCCGATGCTGATCGCCTCCTTCCGTGTAGAGGTCGGCCGGCCAGCGCAACTCCGGCTCAACGTCCAGCACGGCGTGCCAACTGGCGCCGCTCTCAAACCATACATCCAGGATGTCCATCTCCTTGCGAAACTGCATCACCGCGCCGCAGGCGGGACAGGCCGTGCCAGCCGGCAGAAGCTCAGTGGCTTCATACTTGTACCAAGCATCGGCGCCCTCGCGGGAGAACAGCTCCACCAGGCTCTGGTTGATTGACTCCTGGTTCAAGGGCTCATGACACTTCTCACAGAGAAAGACGGCGATCGGAACACCCCAGATACGCTGCCGGGAGATACACCAGTCAGGCCGGGTAGCGATCATGTTGGAGATTCGTTCCTCACCCCAGGCCGGATCCCAGCTCACCCGCCTGATCTCCTCCAGCGCCCGCTGGCGGAAGCTCTGCTGGCCTCCACCTGCCTTCATGGAAAGCACCGGCGTCTCCATGGCGATGAACCACTGCTCGGTCGCACGAAAGATCAGCGGCTTGTGGCAGCGCCAGCAGTGCGGATATTTGTGCTCCAGCCGGCGCCGTCCCATCAGCGCGTCCCTGGCAACCAGCAGCTCTTCGATGGCTAGGTTGGCTTTGAAGACGAACATACCGTCATACTCCGGCAACCCGTTACGCAATTTGCCCTGCGCATCCACATCGCAGGCCAGCGGCAGTTCGTAGCGGAGTCCGGTGGCGAAGTCGTCCGGGCCATGGGCGGGCGCCGTGTGCACCGCACCCGTCCCCTGATCTGTCGTCACATAATCCGCGTTGACGCCCAGAATCTCGCGGTCAAGAAACGGATGGGCGAAGATCGCCCGCTCCATCCTGGAACCCGGGAAGGTCACAATCGGAACCGCGGCGCGAAGATCTCCCAACAGATCGCAGGCCGATTGCACCGGCTCCATCAGAGCCTCCGCCACGATGTACACATCATCTTCGGCCCCATCTCCCCTGCTCAGCGCCACGTAGGAGGTTTCCGGGTGAAAGGCAACCGCCATGGAAGCCGGCAGCGTCCACGGTGTGGTCGTCCAGACGATGGTCCACACCCTCCTGCGGCCACGCAGACGCGCATGAATCTTTTCCGGCGAACTGCTCAACCGGTAGCGCACATAGACGCTGGGCGAGGTGTGCATGGCGTACTCCACCTCGGCCTCGGCCAGAGCCGTGTGGTCATGGGCACACCAGTACACCGGCTTCAGTCCCTTGTAAACAAAGCCCTTTTCGTAAAATCCGTAAAACGTTTCGAGAATCCGCGCCTCGTAAGGAAAGTCCATGGTGGCGTACGGCCTCTCCCAGCGCCCAAACACCCCCAGACGCTTGAACTGCGCGCGCTGCAAATCGATGAACTCCGCCGCATACTCCCGACAGGCCTTGCGCACCTCCAGCGGGTCCATTTGCAGCTTTTTCCCACCCAGCTTCTCATCCACCTTGATCTCAATCGGCAGCCCATGGCAGTCCCAGCCCGGCACATAAGGCGCATCGAACCCGGCCATCGTCTTGGTCTTGACCACAAAGTCCTTGATGCACTTGTTCAGGGCATGGCCCAGATGAATCGCCCCATTGGCGTAGGGTGGTCCGTCGTGCAAAATGTACTGGGGAGCCCCCCTCCGCGCCTTGCGTATTTCCTCGTAAAGGCCTGCCGCCTCCCACAGCGCCAGCCGCTTGGGTTCATTCTGGGGCAGATTCGCCTTCATCGCGAAATCCGTCCTGGGGAGGTTCAGCGTCCCCTTCAGGCCCTTCTTCTTGTCATCTTCCGCCATCCACATCTCCATTTTGGGGTGCAAACCAGGCAATCACGCCGCTAAGAGGCGAGCAAGGCAAAGCCCTGCTTTAACAGTCAAATCTTTATTGTAACGGCGAAGATCGCCGGCCCGCGCCCCGCCCGGGACGCTGCCAACCCCTCCCCGCAAAGAAACACTTACTTCTTGGCCCCGGCGAGCGTCTATTAAGTTGAGCAACCCCGGGAAGGAGTTTGTAAAATATCCTAGGGACCCGACGACTCACCTTCCTGAAATCGAAGGTCGGCGTTTGAACTGCTCTTGCTGTTGATGTTTTATCGATGATTTGAAAGTTAGGACCGCGCCGATCCCGCAACCCCTATGGCTGATATTGATACGCTTCCGCCTCCCCCTACGCATCAGGTAGAACCCGGTCACGCTGAGTCGGCCCAGCCTATGCCGCCAGAGGTCGTGCATCTCAGTGGAGAACTCAAAGAGGATGGGGTCTTCGCCTCTCTGCTCGCAAACATCCGAGATGCCTTCTTCTCCCCCAAGCTTCCGCCCCTGGTGCTGGAGTCCAAGCCAATTCCGGTGCCGGACCGCATGGCGACCAAGCGCAGCCCTGCCTCGGCGGCAATCGCCGCGGGTATCCACGTCCTCGCGATCCTTCTGATTGCTCTGCTGATCGCCTCTCAGGTGAAGGTCATGACATCACAGAAGAACGTCGCGACAGTGAGCGTCCCAGCCACGCCGCCACCGCTCGCGCCCCGGCTACAGGCAATCGGCGGCGGCGGCGGCCAGCATGACCTTGCACCAGTGAGCCGCGGACGTCTACCGGTGCTGGCGCAAAAGCAAATCGTCCCGCCCAAAGCTCCTCCCACCGTAGCTCCTAAGCTAGCCATCCCGCCCACGGTTGTGGTGCAAAAGAACATCAACTTGGCGAATAACACGCTGCCCAACCTCGGCATGCCCACCTCGCCACTCAAGGGAATCTCTTTAGGGAACGGCACGGGTACCGGCATCGGTTCGGGAAGCGGCTCCGGCATCGGCCCCGGCTCGGGCGGAAACATGGGTGGCGGGGTCATGCATATCGGGGGAGACATCAGCTCGCCCGTGGTGATCTACGAGGTCGAGCCTGAGTTCTCCGAAGAGGCGCGCAAGGCGAAACTCTCCGGCAACGTGGTCGTCTACTTGTGGGTAGACGCTGACGGAAAGCCCTCCCACGTTCGCGTCGTCCGCGGGATCGGCATGGGGCTTGACCAAAAGGCCGTGGATGCGGTGCGGCAGTACCGGTTCAGGCCAGCCATGAAAGACGGTAAACCTGTCGCTGTGGATATGTATATCGAGGTCAACTTCCAGATTCTCTGAAGCCTACCGGGAGGGCTCCGTGCCGAGGCTCCTTGCCAGGCAAAGCCTGAACGAAGAATCTGCCCGGTCCATACCGGTTGCTGAATACCGTTCGTGAACCTTCTGAGCCTGATTCCACCCCAGGAAGCGGCCTAAGAAACTTCCCTCCGGCTTACATACGGCTTCTGTCTAGGACACGGTCGCCGAGAGATCTTCCGCTTCCGCCCACACCGCGACTTCGTCAAAGACAAGGTTCTGCGCCGAGTTGCCTGTCTGTTCCTTCCAACGCAAAAACATCGCTCCATAGCTCTCCGTGCTGCAGCGATCCCGACCGATGCGCAGAGCTTCCAGGATCTTCTCAATCCATGCCGGCGAACCCTCCAGCTCTGCCCATATTCCAATTGGAGTCTCATCCAGAACCAGATGGCCCTCCTCCAGCTCCCACTCGGTGCGGAACTTCTCATAACGGAAAACCGGACCATAGCCTAGATGGAGGAAGATCTCGGCCAGTGCGTCTCCGTCCTCCACGACGCTCTCGGTCTCAATCCGCGTCTTGTAGTGAACATCGCCAGGTTCGCCATCCGCCACCCGCTTGTGGGTCACGGTGCAGCGTGCTCCATAGTGGCGGATCCGCAGAATCTGCCTCCGGGAGCGCAGTCTGCGATCAGCCGTATCGTAGAGAATATTGCTCTCGAAGGTTCGATCGGTGACCAGCCTGAATCCCAGCATCTCCGCCCCCGATCGCAGCGCCTCCACATCCTCCACGGAAAACTTGAGTTCGATCTCGGCAGCCTGCATGCGGCCAGTATACGTCGATCCACCCCTCCATACAGCGTCCCGCCCAGTTTCCTGCGCAAGCGCCGTCAAACCGCATCCGCCACGGCCCATGATCTACGATGAGAAAGTTGTCTATGATCAAGACCCTGCATCTCGATGCCTCTGACCCGGCGGCGCTGGACCAGGCTGCGGCCATCCTGCGCCAGGGAGGGCTGGTTGCCTTTGCCACCGAGACCGTCTATGGGCTGGGAGCCAACGCCCTCTCCGCGCCGGCGGTTGCCCGCATCTTTGCCGCCAAACAGCGGCCGGCCTGGGATCCACTGATCGTACATCTGGCCTCCGCCCAACAACTTGCGCAGGTGGCGCAGACTCCTGCCCGACTTTCGGCGCGAATTCAGGCCCTGATGGATGCGTTCTGGCCCGGGCCTTTGACCCTGCTTCTGCCGCGCCATCCAGCAATTCCAGACGCCGTGACCGCGGGCCGTGAGTTGGTAGGAGTAAGGGTTCCGCAGCATCCCGCCGCTCGCGCCCTGCTGGCTGCCGCCAGGCTCCCCATCGCCGCGCCCAGCGCCAACCGTTTCGGGCACACCAGCCCAACCACAGCCGCGCACGTCCTGGCAGACCTCAAAGGCCGGGTCGACGCCGTGCTGGACGCCGGTCCAACTTCGATCGGGGTCGAATCCACAGTGCTCGATCCTACCCAGACTCCTATGCGCCTCTATCGTCCGGGAGCAGTCACCCCGGAACAGTTGCTCACCGCAACCGGCATCGCAGCCGAGCGATTCGTTCCTTCCCCCGGCATTCCCTCCCAGGAGCCCTCGGCACTGCCCTCGCCCGGAGTGGGGATGCGGCACTATGCTCCGCGAGCACGGTTAAGACTGGTGGAGGGCTCGATTCAGGCTCTTTGCACCGCATTGCAACAGGCTGAGCCCCAGACGGCAGATCCGGCCACAAGCACCCATCGACGGGTCGGAATCCTCCTGCCTGGCCAATGGGAGCTGCCTGAAGAGCTTCGATCAAGACCCGACGTGGTGTGGGCGCCCTGGGGCCGCTGGAATGACCCAGAGGCGCTTGCCGCAGGCCTCTTCGCCGGCCTTCGGGCACTGGATGACCTCGATGTCCAGACTATTCTGTGCCCTTTACCACCCCCCGGTGGACTGGGAGATGCGATCCGCGACCGTCTGGAGAAAGCCACCCGCCCCTAAAGCGGCTTCAGCGTTGCTTCGGCGCAATTTCCACAAACTGTCCGCGGACCAGATGCATCCGCCCTTTGGCGCGCAACGCTCGGCTACTTCATCACGCTAGGCGCGGTATGGGCGTCGCTGGTCTTGTAGAGATATTTGATCGCGGACTTGTACACCAGAACCCGGCTGCGTCCCACGCGCAGCTTGAGCGTGCACTTGTCATACCACTGGATGACGCCCTGAATCTGCTCGCCATCTTCAAGAATGATGGTCATCTCCGTCTGCTGCAGCATCTGCTTCTGGAAATAAAATGCTTCGGCGTGCGAGCTCTCCGGAGTTCCATGAGCATCCGAGATCATCGCATGCGTCAGCGGATCTTCCGTGTGCACCACCTCACGGCGTTGCTCCCAGACTGGAAGCCGTGGACGCACTAGTTTGCGCGTTCCATTGAAAGTGTTGTCATCGCTACGAAATACGGTTCTACTTTCCATGAACGCTCTCTTTACCGGCATTGCGGAACCTCCTCTGAGCACGGCAAGAACGTGCGCCCAAAGGAGCCACTCCATTCATCCGTCAATGCATCCATCCAGAGTTCAAGAAAGGTGTCAACCCGGCCTGACGTCGTCCTGCCACTGCCCGGTTTCATCCCATCGTAACTATGCATATTCTGATGATGAGATGGAGGAAAAGGTTTGTTCGTTTCGCCTCGGCGCCTGGTTTCGCCACTTTGCGTCGCAATGCCTGCCCCAATACCCCTCTATGCCTCAAAAGCCTTTTGAAAGAACAAGTTGCGGAGAAAAGATTACCCAGCCCATGGCGCACCCCTGAAGCCGCTCCAGCCTCTTCTGCGCCTCGCTTGCGGCTTGGACGAGTTTTCAACAAGCTCTCAGCGCCGGCCGACCTCCAGTTCAACAGCCATGGCGTCCAGACTCAGGGAGCGGAGCAGGTTGCGGCGCATGCCCCTCTGTACGGCATCCATGGCTTGTACGGCCTGCTCGATCCAGTCAAAGGAAAAGGTGTCTGCCAAGCGCTGGAGTTCGGCGCGCTTGTCAATGTTGCGGACCCGATCCGGCGCCCCGGAGTGCAGCATCAGCATGTCTTCCAGCAGACTCGAAAGGGCGCCCAGCAAAGCCACGGTCTTGCTTTGCCCCTCTGCTCCGGCGCGATAGGCTTCGGTCATGCGGAACAGGCTGGAGTGATCCTCCATGCCTCCAGAACGTTCCGCCGTGTGCAGGATGGTAAATGCATCGTCACGCGCTGCGGCGTACTCGGCCAGATCGAAACCCAAGGCGCGTCCCACCGCCCCCTCGCTAAGCCTCGCGACAAGCTCGCGCTCCGCTGGGTTGAGTCGGGGACGCCGCTCGGCCAACAGGGCCGCGATCTCAGCCGCAGGCAGAGATCCCAGATGCGCTACCCCACACCGGGAACGGATCGTGGGCAACAACTCCCCCAGGTTCTCCGCCAGCAGCAGGATGTGAACATAAGCCGGCGGCTCCTCCAGAACCTTCAGAAGGGAGTTTGCGGCCTCCTTCATGAATGCTGAAGAGGTGAACACGAAGACCTTGGCACGAGCTTCCGCTGGCACGTACTGTGCACGCTCAATCAGCGTTCGCACCTGTCCGAGTTTGATCAGCAACTGGGGCGGATCGGGAGGCAGAATGAGTACGTCCGGATGGGTCTGAATCATTACCCGGGTGTCCTTCTTGTCGACCTCGCGCATCTCCTCCCGAGCCGCTACCGCCTGCTCGATCTTTGTCTCCAGATCGGCGCTCTCAGCAATGCGGATGCAGTTGCGGCAACAACCGCAGAATCCGGCCAGCGGCTGACCGGCATGATTGCCGCTGGTAGCGATCTCGCGCGGTTGCGCTTCGCACTCCAGCGCCATCGCGAGCAACAGCGCCAGGCTGTACTTCCCCGCCCCGCGGGGACCAAGCAGAATCAGCGAATGGGGTAACCGACCCGCGGCAATGGCGGCGCGCAGGCGATCCACCATAGGCTGATTACCGACGAACCCGGAGAAGTTGGAAGGCAACGGCACTCTCTGAGCTTACCGCGCCCGAAGATCCGACGGAGAGATGCCGGCTGGAGGAATGATGGGCCAACTGAGCCCCATACCCTCCCCTGCAACCCCAAACCGGGCCGCTCACCGCACTGCCCCCCCAACGCTCGTGCGGTGCTCTCCAGATACAGCCTCTCCGATGTCTCCTCGGCTGGAACCCTCTGGCAAAAGATGGAATCTTTGACAAACCGAGCGATTCGATCAATCCTAAAAGCGAATAAAAAACGAAAGTGAGCTGTACCATGCCCTCCGCCGCTGTACTCCAGATGGAGATCGAACGTAGCCTTGCCGCACGCTTTCCAGCAGCGCTCTCTCCTGCGCCGCAGACCCTTGGTGAGGCAGCGGCGACCGGCGTCACTGCCGTGGATACCCTGTTGCAAGGGGGGCTGCCCGTAGGCGCTGTCAGCGAATTGATCGGAGCCGAGTCCTCAGGGCGCACCAGTCTGGCACTGGCCTTTGTGGCAAGCCGTACTGCCGAGGGCCGCGTCTGTGCCTGGGTGGATACCAACGACGCGTTTGACCCGGAGTCAGCCGCCGGCAGCGGCGTCGACCTGAATCAGTTGCTCTGGGTGCGCTGCCGAAGCACGCCATGCTCTCAAAGCTCCAGAGACGTACCTCAAGCAGAGAGGCGGAGGAGCCAAAGTCTGCCTTGGACACTCCTCGATCAGGCGCTGCGCGCCACTGATCTACTGCTGCACGCCGGTGGCTTTGCGGCCGTTGTGCTGGATCTGGCCACCACCGCCCAGGAGCACGGCAACCGCATCCCGGCGGCTACCTGGTGGCGCTTTCGCCAGGCTGCCGGCAGTACCCACTGCTCGCTGGTTGTGCTGGGCCGCTCGGCCTATGCTCAGTCCAGCGCCGCGATCGTGCTGGAGTGTGTTGCGCGCCAGGCGAGGGCCAGCGGTGGGACCATCCTCTCCAGTCTGCAATACGACGTAACCCTCAAAAGGGACCGTTCTGCCTGCATCTCTCCGCGCCCGATCCCGGCCCGGAGGCCCGCAGCCTCTACCTGGACCACACAGCCGGGCTGGACGCAGCGGACGAGGCGCGCATGAACTTTGAACTCTACGCCTGCGTCCATGCAGCCGAGCTGCCCGCGCAGGCCTTGCTGCGCCTGCGCCCCGAGTTGCGCGCCCAGCCGGTCGTGGTGCTGGAGGGCCCGGCTGCGCAGCAGGCCGTCTGTGCATTGAATCAACGTGCACGCCAGCGCGGAGCCGTGCCTGGCATGGCGCGGCTGGACGTCGAGAGTCTTCCGGAGATGAAGCTGCTCTGGCGCTCGGTCCAGGCGGAGACGGTCGCACGCTCGATCTTGCTGGAGTGCGTGTCCCAGTTTTCGCCTCGCATCGACGATGCTCTCGGGGATGCGTGCTGGGATGAAGGCCGGCAAGCCGGCCAAGCTACTGCCTGCGCCTTCGTTCTGGACATCCAGGGCACGGAGCGGCTCTTCGGCGCGCCCGAGCAGTTGGCGCAAAGATTGCGCTCTTGCCTCTCCGCGGCAGGCTTTCACGTCTCCATCGCGGTGAGCGCCAACTTCCACACCGCGCGTCTGGTCGCGGCGCACAGGGGCGGCATCCGCGTGATCGCCACAGGTCAAGAAGCGGCCATGCTGGCCGGTCTTCCTTTGACCGCCCTTGGCAGGGACGCCGATCTGGCGGAGATCCTTGCCCACTGGGGCATCCGCAACCTCGGCGAGCTGGCCGCTCTGCCGGAGGCGGAGCTGGTGACGCGCTTCGGCGCCAAGGCTCGCGCCTGGAGCGCTCTGGCGCAGGGCCGGGCAGCTCATCTCTTCCGACCCATCCAGCCTGCCCTACGGCTGGAAGAGTTCTGCGCCTTCGAGACTCCGGTCGCGCAGATGGACTCCCTTCTGTTCACCGCCGCACGTATGATCGACTGCCTCGCACAGCGCGCAGAGTCCAGAGCGCTGGCGCTGGCCACGATCACCGCGCGCATGCGGCTGGAGGACGGCAGTTGGCATCAGCGCGCCATCCGGCCCGCGCTGCCCTCGTTGGACCGCCGCTTCCTGCTCAAGCTCGTACAGATGGAGCTAGGAGCGCATCCGCCCCAGGCTGCGGTTACTTCGCTGCTGCTCCAGGCCGAGCCTGGACAGAGCCGCCAGATGCAGCTTGGCCTCTTTGCCCCGCAGATGCCTGAACCTTCCCGGCTGGACATCACCCTGGCGCGCCTCAAGTCGATCGTTGGAGAAGACCGCGTCGGCTCGCCCGTGCTTGAAGACACTCACCGCGCAGACAGCTTTCACATGCTGGGCTTCGTTGCTGACCGCGCCGGTGCAGGCCAGAGACCGCAAAACGGCTCTGTCCAGGCTCCGGGAGCGCCTGAGCGGCAATCCCATCGGCTCTCTCTGCGTCGCATGCGCCCTCCGCGGCCGGTGAACGTTCTGCTGCATGCTGACCGGCCCGTTGCCTTTCACGACCGCAAGCAAAGCTTCAAGATCACGGCCGCCTACGGCCCCTGGAACAGCAGCGGCTGCTGGTGGTCTGCCGCAACCTGGGAGAGCGGCCCGGAGCCCCATGGCAGCGCGGCATGGAACAGCGTCGAGTGGGATGTGCTGGCCACCTCACCGGATGGCGCGCCCTGCGCCTGCCTTCTGAGCCACCATCCGCAAAGCAATGTCTGGCATCTGGAGGCGTTCTATGACTGAGCCAGACCCTCCTGCTCCCAACTCACGCTCTGCCGGCACGCCGGCCTGCCATCCCAACGACGCCCTCTGTCCACCGGCGCAGCCGTCGCCGGCTCGCGCTTCATCTTCGCCGAGAAGCGCCTACGTCGAGCTGCACGCCTCCAGCGCCTTCAGCTTCCTCGCCGCAGCAGCGCAGCCAGAGGCGCTGGTAGAGCGGGCTGCGGCGCTGGGCCTCCCCGCCATGGCTCTGACCGACCGCAACGGCCTCTACGGCGCAGCGCGCTTCCACACCGAGGCCCGGCGGCGCGGCCTGCAAGCGCACATCGGCGCAGAGATCGCAGTGGCCTGCTTCGGCAAGCAGCTCGCGCCACCACCCTGGTTGCCGCATCAACATCCAGCCCAGCCGCCGCGCATCACCCTGCTCTGCGCCTCGCAGACCGGCTACCAGAACCTCTGCCAGCTCATCACCCGTTTCAAGATGCGCGCGACCACCAAGACGGAGGGCGCCGCAACGCTCGATGATCTGGAGGAGTTTTCCGCCGGCCTGATCTGCCTTACCGGCGGCCAGGAGGGACCGCTCGCCGCCGCGCTCGCTCATGATGGGCAGCAACAGATGCATCCTGTGCTTGAGCGGCTGGTCTCCATCTATGGCCACGGCAATCTTTACCTCGAACTGCAACGCCACCAGGAGCGCCCGCAGGAGCACCGCAACCAGGCGCTGCTCTCCGCCGCCGCCCGCTACCACCTGCCTGTCATCGCCACCAACGGCGTGCGTTACGCGGTACCGAAGGACCGCGAGTTGCTGGACCTGATGACCGCGATTCGCCATCACACCACGCTGAAACAGGCTGGCCGCCTGTTGGCGGTCAACTCCCAGCGCTGCCTGCGTACCTCGACGGAGATGGCCGCGCTCTTCCACGACCTGCCCGAAGCCATCGCCAACACCGGCATCGTGAGCAGCCGACTCAGCTTCACGCTCGACAATCTGGGCTACCAGTTTCCGCATTATCCCGTACCGCAGGGAGAGACCATGGACAGCTTTCTCGCCCGCCGCGTCGCCGAGGGCGTCGAACTGCGTTACGGCTCATCCTGCAAGCGGCATCTGCTCGCCCGGGCACGCACCCAGGTGGCCCATGAGCTGGCTCTCATTGCAAAGCTCGGCTTCTCCGGCTATTTTCTGATCGTCTGGGATCTCATCCGCTTTTGCCAGAGCCATGGATTTCTGGTGCAAGGACGCGGTTCAGCGGCGAACTCCGCGGTCTGCTACGCCCTGCAGATTACGGCCGTCGACCCGATCGGCATGGAACTGCTCTTTGAGCGCTTCCTCAGCGAAGACCGCGGCGAGTGGCCGGACATTGACCTGGATTTCGCCTCGGGCGATGAGCGCGAACAGGTCATCCAGTACCTCTACCAGCGCTACGGAGCGCTCGGGGCGGCCATGACCGCCAACGTCATCACCTATCGCAGCCGCTCGGCGGCGCGTGAGGTGGGCAAAGCGCTGGGCTTTGAGCCGGAGCAGATTACGCGCCTCTCCTCGCTGCTGGGCCACTGGGAGTGGCGCGGAGCCCATGACACGCTCGAGCATCACTTCGCGCAGGCCGGCCTTGACATCCGCCATCCCCGCATCGCCTGCTATCTGGATCTCTGCCGGCGCCTTAAGGAAATGCCGCGTCATCTCGGCCAACACTCCGGCGGCATGGTCATCTGCGCCGGCCTGCTCAACCGGGTGGTTCCCATCGAACCCGCGTCCATGCCCGGCCGCACCGTGATTCAGTGGGACAAGGAAGATTGCGCCGATATGGGCCTCATCAAGGTGGACCTGCTCGGACTGGGTATGATGGCCGCGCTCCGGGAGACCATCAATCTGATTCCCCTCCACTACGGCCGGCAGGTGGATCTGGCTGCGTTGCCAGAGGACCCTCTGGTCTACCAGACGCTGCGGCAGGCGGACACTGTGGGCATGTTCCAGGTGGAGAGCCGCGCCCAGATGGCTTCGCTTCCGCACAACGCCCCGCAGCGCTTCTACGATCTTGTCGTGCAGGTGGCCATCATCCGTCCCGGCCCCATCGTAGGCAGGATGATGCACCCCTACATGCGCCGCCGTCAGGGCAAGGAGCCGGTGAGCT
>DAHWOF010000026.1 GCA_027335345.1 Granulicella sp.
ACCCCGCTCGGCTATCCTCCTTCCGCCCGGGTTGCCTTCCATTTCACTAGATTCTTTGCTTCTCTTCTTTGGGAGCCGAACGGTATCCTTATATTGAAGGAGTCCAATTTCAAGGACTTTGAGGAGTTCAACTCGCATGACACGATCGCATACCCTCCGCATCCTGACTGTTCCATTCCTCCTTGCCGGACTCGTCTCCCTGCCCGCACATGCCGCCAATAAGGACATCATCCAGCTCCAGACCCAGGTCCAACAGCTTCAGGACGCACTGGCCAACCTGCAGAAGTCCGAAGACGAGAACATGGGTATGCTCAAGGTACTCGTCCAGCAGACCGCTGATGCGGTGAACAGCATGACAACCACCGTCAATGGTCTCAAGCTCAGCATGCAGAATCAGCAGAGCGCCGCCAGCACGACCGACCAGCAACTCTCCGGCCAGGTGCAGGCCCTCAATGACTCTCTGGACGCGCTCTCAGCCCGTTTGGACCGCATGTCAAAGAAGCTGACCGCGATCCAAAGCCAGCAGCAGATCGCCAATGCAGCTCTCAGCAATCTTCCTCAGGCTGCTCCGGCTACGGCCGCCGCCCCAGCGTCTGGCGGAGCGGTCGCTGGAACTGTCCCGGCTGGCGCAAACCCGAACCTGGATACATCCAGCGCTCCCGCTGATACCAACCCCAACGGCGCCTTGGGAGCCAATGCTCAACCCGTTCCCGCAGGTGGCGAACCCGTGGCGGTTCCTGCGCCCACATTGCCCTCCGCTGGGGATATGTACCGTGGCGCCTATGCGGACTACATCTCCGCTCGCTATGCCTTGGCCACCTCCGAGTTTGCTGCGCTGATCAAGGCTCACCCGCAGGACAATCTCTCCGGCAACGCTTACTTCTATCTGGGAGAGATGGAGATGCGCAATCACAAGCCCTCCGCTGCCATCAAGAGTTACGACCAGGTGATTGTCAACTATCCAGCCAACGCGAAACTCCCTGCCGCCGAGCTCCACAAGGCCTACGCACTGATCGACGAGCGCGAGACTTCAGCGGCCGAACGCGAATTGCGCGAACTGATCCAGCGCTTCCCGGTATCGCCGGAAGCATCCCAGGCGCGAATCAAACTCAGTGCGCTCCGCCGCCAGTAGCCCTCGGAGGAGGCCTGTCCGAGTGGCTCGGGCGGCGCTGCGCTCCTTTATCATTTTCAGTGCAGGTGTAGACAGAAGCCTCGACCTCGATGGGCTTTCCGCTCAATGAAAACGCTGCTGCGAGCCCTCTTCGGGGTACCCATGCACACTGAAAATGTATAGAGGCTGTGCCACTTCAGGGCTTTCTTGAAGCTCCCCGGACACTCACAAAACACCCCGCCAGCGCGGGGGTGTTTTGTTGCCAGTTGAGTGAAGAGGCCGAACAAGATCGAGATTGGCGGTGACGAAGATTCCGATGGCGTTCAGCGCTTCCAGAGCTTCTACTTCTGCTTTTAGACCGTCGTTCCTGCCGTTGGAAGATCCCTGTTCGAGCTGCTTCGCTGCAGGGCACGGCGCAGGACCAGTTCAAGTGCCGCCTTGGCCTGCTGATAGTTTGCCTCATCGATCCGCTCCTGCAGGCGGTCGGTCTCCAGCGTGAAGAGCTCTTCCTTCAATGCGGCCATGATCTGTGCCGGCCCAGCCTGGGATGCGGCTGCTACGGGCCGTGAAGTGGCTATGCCAGTCTGTGGTCGCGCTATGGGAGCGTCTACTGCCGGACTGGCAGCCATCACTGGAGGCACTGTCGGTTTGCGCAGCAGAACTCCGGCCGCGGCTACGAGCAACAGCCCCAGGCCGCCAAGAATCCACCACTTGTACTTGGTTGAAAGCGGCTCACGCGTGCCATTTGGATCTAACGGAACGCCCAGCCCGCGACCCGGGGCGTCATCCGCTCCTCCCTGGCCGCCCATAGCTGTCTGTCCCTGGTCGGATTGGCCGCTCTGATCGCCGGCCTGATTCTGGGGAAACTGTCCCGATCCTGCAACCGCAATATTCACCACCTGCCCCGGCTGCACATCCTTTACCAGGTAGGTCGAAGCGTTGGGATCGCCATTGGCTGGAGTAAACTTCCCCTTCCCATCAAAGGTCATCCCCTTGGGTACGCTTACGGCGAACATATCGGTTGGTCCTGCGATCTTGACGGCCAGCTTCTCGCTGCCCGAATAGGGCAGGTGGTAGGCGACCTCAATCTGCGTCTCACCTGGCTTGATGGGGAACATGACGCTATATAGGCCCTTCTCGGACTGTGGCTGCAGATCCTCGGAGGTAGGCATGCCGTTGGGCCCTTTCGCCGCAGCCCCGTCCACCACCGCACCATCTGGTAGGTACAGATCGAACGGGGCCTTGGAGTACTGCGTCATGGGGGGCTTGGAGGCATTACTCACCACGAGATCCTCGGTCATATTCAGGGTCGAGCCACTGGTATCAGTCTGCGCCCGGAGCATCAGCACCTCAGTCTTTACGCCAGCCACACGCGCGCCGGCGCTGTAGACGTCGATGGTCACCGGTTGCGATCCGTCCGGGACTGCCTGATAGTAACTGGCCATGTCGTGGGTGACCCGCAGCAGATACTGCCCACCCTGAGGGATGTTCAGCGAGAACTGTCCCTGACCATTCGTGGTGGTCTCGGTCACCTCCTGCATGCCCTGTTGCGGGCTCACCAGCGCCACCTGGTCGCCGACCGCGGGCTGATTGGTCGTGCGATTGATCACCGTTCCAGTGATGGTCGTTGCCATGGCGGCGACGGGCAGAATCATGGCTACGGATAGAACCTTCACCAGCGAGGAGAGGCTACGGGAGATGTTTCGATAGGAGCGCACACCAAAAGAATACTGCACAATTTCCTTCTCCATTGTGATTGCCGCCACCCCGCTCACCCCCTGCTCTCTGGCAAAATGCATAGGGGAAGAAGAAGCGCCGGCAAATGAGCCTAGAAACTGCTGGGCGAAGTTCTGTTCAGCGGCGGAGTCTGAATTGGGCGAAGTGTGGAACACGGCACTGGGAAGAGACTGCAGCCGGCGCGGCGCTTTCGCCTTGATGCTGGGCCGGATCCATCAGCCGCCCAGGGATTCCATCTCGCCAACAACCCTGGCAGCTTCCGCTTCCAGGTCTCCGCGCTGCCGTTCATAGTCTTCTTCGGGAAACTTGCCCGCACGGAACTCGAAGTTCAAATCGCGTAGGTTGTCATAGATCACTGACTTGCGCTCGCGCAAGTAATCCAGCCGGGTCTTTTCCACCGGCGCCAGAACCCGCTGCTGCGGCCAGAAAATATAAGCCAGGCATCCAATCGTCAACGCCACCAGCGGCAGTACGGTTTGCAGATCCATTGCGCCTCCAGAGATCGAAAAACTGTCTCCCAGAAGAATCCTACTCCCTGGCGCAAGGAGCGTTTGTGATTCTGGTTACGCAGCGCGTGGTGGAAACACGAGCCAGAAGAGGTTTGATTGCAACGGCTTTCTCGCCCGCAGGCGAGGGTTCGTCCTGCTTTGCCGCATCCTCGCCCGGCTACAGACAAGGTATAGTCTATCTGCGTCGGCCTATCGGCTGCTGTCCGGGAGGAACCATCTCTTTGTCCCTGAAATTCTGGAATCCGCGTGCCCGTCGCATGCCGCTTCCCGTCCTTCTGCTGGTTTGGCTGCTCTTGCCGCTGTCCTCCTGGGCTGTTTCGCCCGCCCTCCATACTGATCCCATCGATTTGACCCCACCTGTTCGGCAGTCCCTGCAACTGTTTTATAACCTTAACTTTGACGCTGCCTTGAAGATCCAGCAGCAGGTCGCCCTGGAGCATCCCAGCGACCCAATGGCCTGGAACTTCGTCCTGACCACGATCATCTTCCGAGAGCTGTACAACCAGGACCTGCTGGATACCACCTACTACGCTCATAACAGCTTCCTTACCGTCAAGCGCGAGGTGGATGTGCCCCAGGAAACCCGTGACCATATCGAGTACCTCACGGCCAAGGTGCTTCAGCTTGCCGACGCTGAGATCGCCGCCGACCCCAGGGACGCCAACGCCTACTTTGCCCGCAGCTATGCCAAGGGCATGCACGCCGTCTTCATCACCCTGGTGAATCACGCCTTTGCTGCGGCTGCCCGTCAGGGCTACTCCGCGCGCAACGATGCAGAGACCTGCCTCAAGATCGACCCGCAGTACGCGGATGCCTGGATGGCCGTTGGCATCCAGCGGTTTGCGGTTGCCAGTCTCCCCGGCTGGCTGCGCATCATCGTCGGCTTCATGGGCATGGGCGGCAACAAGCAGGAGGGACTCAATGACCTGTGGAAGTCGGCCGACCAGGGCATTGTGACTCCTATTGAATCCCGCACCATCCTTTCCCTGTTTCTGCGTCACGACCGTCGCTATCCGGAAGCCCTGAATGTGGAGCGCGGACTGGCCAAGGAGTATTCGCATAACTATCTTTTCTGCCTCGAAGTCGCCAACCTTCTCAAGGACGAAGGCCAGGGGCTGGATGCCATCGCCGCCTATAAACAGGTGATCGCCGACGCCCAAAGGCCGAAGTACTTCGTCGATCCCCGCCTGGAGCTGGCGTGGTTTGGTCTCGCCGATACCGAGCGCGGCTACAACATGATCCAGGCGGCGGCCTATGGTTATACCCAGGCGGCCTCGCAGCCGAACTCCAGCGACTGGCTGCGCAAGCGCGCGGAACTTGCTGCCGGCCAAATGGACGATCTGCTCCATCAGCGTCAGCAGGCGATCCAGATGTATCGCGCCGTGCTGACACCGGGTGGCGACCAGACCAAGGCAGCCGCCGCACGGGCCTATCTCCAATCTCCTTACGTCGGAAGATGATCTTGCTCCCCGGTTCGCCAGACAGGAGAGCTTGCCGGCGTCCCGTCTTGCAGGGCTGAGATCCACTGGCTGAGCCCCACGATCGGCTCCCGGAGGGTTTGTGTCCCACTTGGGAATCCTTGATTCGGGAGGGCGTTGGCTACCCAGGGAACCGGGCTGCGGGTCATAACGTAGAACAAGCTAAAAGGGCCGACTTACCCGGCAGGAGGCGTCCGATGCACTGTACCGCATGTGGCCAGGTGTTGAATCTGGGGGCAAGATTCTGTAGTAACTGTGGACAGCCGGCCTCTACCCCGGCCTGGGTCTCACCCCCGGCGCAGCGTCTCGTTCGTCCCATCTATGGACGTATGTTGGCCGGCGTCTGCGCCGGTGTGGCGCAGCACTTTGGCTGGGATGTTACCCCGGTTCGGCTGATCGTGCTGGTGGTCGTTCTCTGCGGCTTCGGATCTCCGCTGATCGCTTACATCGTCGCCTGGATCGTCATCCCCAACGAGCCGCTGGGAGTGCCCTATGCAACTCCGGCGCCTCCCGGTCCTCCCTCATGTCACCCTTAAGCATTTTTCAGTGTGGGTGTAGAGGAACGCCTCGATTTCTGGCCAAGTTGCCCCTTCCAGATCCAGAGGTCAGGTTCCACAGATCAGGGTTAAGAGGGAGAATTCAGGAGTTGGAGCTGCTTGGCGGAAGTGCGTGGCGGAACGATCCTCTGCCTGGAGCGATCTGAAGGCCGAGGCGATACGATAGCAGGGTGAACCCCTCCGCTTCTCCCCGCCCTTTCGTCTACGCCGGTCATCGCCTCATCTGCTCTGGCATGGATCTGACCGAACTTGCTGAAGAGTTTGGAACCCCGCTCTATGTCTATTCGGCGGATGCCATCCGGGAGCGGGTTGGGATGCTGCAAAGGGAGTTCGCGGCCACTCCGCATACGCTCTGCTACGCAGTCAAGGCCAACTCTTCGCTGGCCATCCTCAAAGTGCTGGCCGGCCTCGGTTGCGGCTTCGATATCGTCTCTGGAGGTGAGTTGGAGCGCGTCCGCCGCTCGGCGCCAGCGGCCCTTCGGGAGGTGGTCTTCTCTGGCGTGGGAAAGCAGGCCTGGGAGATCGACGCCGCTCTACAAAGTGACATTCTGATGTTCAACGTCGAGAGTGAAGCGGAGTTGGACGTGCTCAGCGAACGCGCCATCCGGGCCGGAAAAGTCGCTCGGATCGCTCTCCGCGTCAACCCGGACGTCTTTGCCGAGACACATCCCTACATATCCACAGGTCTGCGCGAGCATAAGTTCGGCATCGCCATTGAGCGCGCGCGCCGGGTGTACCGGCGCGCCGCCGAGCTTCCCAGCCTTGAACCTGCCGGCGTCAGCGTCCACATTGGATCGCAGATCCGCTCCGTTGAGCCCTTCGCTCAGTCACTGCAGCGTGTTCGCAGCCTGGTGGAGGAGCTTCGCGCCGATGGACTGTCCATTCGCTACGTGGACGGTGGAGGCGGCTTCGGAATCGAGTACGGCAATCAGACCTTCGACCCCGCGGCGAGCGTCGCCGCGTATGCCGCTGCGATCCGCTCGGTGCTGGCCGGCTTGGATGTCCACCTGCTGCTTGAGCCCGGTCGCTTTCTGGTGGCTCAGGCGGGCGCCCTGCTCACTCGTGTCCTCTATACCAAGCAAAACGGCGCCAAGCACTTCGTCATCACGGATGCGGCGATGAACGATCTTATCCGTCCGGCCCTTTATCAGGCCCACCATGAGATTCTGCCCGTTCTGGGCGCGTCTCCGGAGAGCGAGCGCCCGGTGGTGACTGTTGACGTCGTAGGCCCGGTCTGCGAGAGCGGAGACTTCTTCGCCCGCGACCGCACGCTCGCCGAGCTTCGCTCCGGCGATTTGGCTGCGCTGCTGGATGCCGGCGCTTATGGGTTCTCCCTGGCCTCCCACTACAACACCCGAGTGAACCCCGCCGAAGTCCTGATCGATCAGGGCAAGGCTCGTCTGATCCGCCGCCGCGAGACGCTCGACGACCTGTTCGCCGCCGAGATTCTTTAGTGGATAGGCGCTTGCAAGCGGCTGTGCGAGTGGTGTAAGCCGACTATGCCGACCAGGCTGCCTGCGCAGCCTGCATGCTACAATCGTTGTTGTCGATGACGCATGGAGGGTCTGTTTTCGCGGCTCGTTCGGTGCGGTTTTCATCTTTGACACGATCTTTTGCGGCAGAGGTCTCGTTCGATGTCCGGCCACTCAAAATGGGCGACAATCAAGCATAAGAAGGGCGCGCTGGACGCCAAGCGCGGTAAGATCTTCACTCGTCTGATCAAGGAGATTACCGTCGCAGCCAAGGCTGGGGGAGGTGACCCGGACGGCAATCCCCGGCTGCGCACCGCGATCGCCGCGGCCAAGGCGGAGAACATGCCTGCCGATAACATCAAACGTGCCATCCAGAAGGGAACTGGAGAGCTGGAGGGTGCAAACTACGAAGAGATCAGCTTTGAGGGCTACGGACCCGGTGGTGTCGCCATCATCGTGGAGACTTTAACCGATAACCGTAACCGGGCGGTCTCGGAGATTCGGCACGCCTTCTCGAAGAACGGCGGAAACCTGGGCGAATCCGGCTCGGTGAGCTACATGTTCTCCAAGAAGGGTGTCATCGTGGTGGCAAAGTCCGCCGCTAACGAAGACAAACTGACTGAGATTGCCTTGGAGGCCGGCGCCGAAGACCTTGCTGACGAGGGCGACAACTGGGAGATCACTTGCTCACCCAAGGACTATGAGGCGGTTCTCAGCGCGATCAAGGCGGCCGGAATCCCTACAGAGGTTGCCGAGGTAACCATGGTCCCTTCAACCTACACCAAGCTGGAGGGGGCCTCGGCCAGCGCCATGATGCGCCTGCTGGAGGCGATTGAAGATCTGGATGACACGCAGAACGTTTATTCAAACTTCGATATGGATGAGGAATCGGTTCCTGCCTAGGTTGAGGAGCCTTGGAAGATCAGGAGATACGAAAGCCGCCACTGGATGGCGGTTTTCTATTGCAAGAGAGCCGGAAAAGGAAGGTGAAGTTGAAGATTCCACTAGTATTTGAATTTTGTCCCAGCAGGATGCGTCGGCACGTAGCGGTGAAGCTGATGGTGGTCGTTCTTGGCCTGGGAGGCATTGCCAACCTGCTCCCTGCCCAGACCACCGCCCCCGCAGCCAAAATTTTTTCTCCTGTAACAACCTTCGCAAACGCTACGCCGTGGGAGTTTGGCGGATTTTTGCAGGGAGGAGTTGGGTTGGAGCAGCGAACCAACTTCAACTTCATTCTCTTCGGCGGCCATCTGGGCAGAGTGCTTACGCCGCAGCTTGGAAGGGGACTGTTTCGCGGCAACTTCGAGTACGCCGTTGAAGTCATTCCCTTCTGGCAGGCTCATACGCCGACCTTCCAGCGTCTGATGTGCTCCGGAGTCGACACGGGTTGCAGCGCGCCTTATACCGTCGGCGGTACGTTCACGGGAGTGAGTATCACACCGATTATCTTGCGCTGGAACTTTACCCGGGGACGGCGAATCATGCCCTGGGTGCAAGCAGCCGGAGGTTCACTCTGGACGAATCATAAATTTCCCGCAGTGGGTGATCTGAACCCTTCGGATCCAACCCAGACCGGCCCTCACGCGGATACCAGCGTGTGGAACTTTACGCCTCAGGGAGGGATAGGTTTCCACTACTTTTTGAAGCCGAAGCGTTCCCTGGACTTCAGTGTGAACGGGGTTCATATCTCCAGCGCCAGCCTTGGCGACAAGAATCCCGGAGTGAACGTGAGCTTGCAGATGTCTATTGGCTACACATGGTGGAAGTAGAATAATGACCGTCGAGAGATGGGACCAGAGGGTGAGCCAACTGTTGAACCGGAGTGCTGACCAGGGAGCGAGCGCAGGGGCTGAATCAGCCGCTGCCGCGAGTGAGTCATCGAACGCAGCAAGTGACGCCATCGTCGAGTGCGTTCCGAACTTCTCCGAGGGGGCCGATCGCGCCAAGGTCACTGAGATCATGCGCGCCATGCGTGTCCCTGGAGTTCACCTTTTGGACTACTCCCTGGATGCTGACCATAATCGCTCCGTAGTGACCATCGCCGGCGCCCCGGAGGCGGTGGTGGAGGCGGCGGTACGCGGTGCGGGGAAGGCGGCGCAGCTCATTGATCTGACGCGCCAGAGTGGGGTCCATCCCAGAATCGGAGCCGCCGATGTCATCCCGTTTGTTCCCGTCAGTGGAATCGCTCTGGTACAGTGCGCCGTGCTGGCCCGGCAGGCGGGGCTGGCGATATGGCGGAGATTCGGTGTTCCTGTGTACTTCTATGAGGCAGCCGCTTCCAGACCCGATCGGGTCAACCTGGAGGATGTTCGGAGGGGACAGTTCGAGGGTCTGCGGAAAGATGTTCTGAGAGATACGCGCCGGCAGCCCGATGTGGGGGGGCCGGAGCTTCATCCCAGCGCCGGGGCTAGCGCGGTTGGAGCGCGTAAGTTCCTTATTGCCTATAATATATACTTGGCGACCGAGGGAACGGCAGAAGCTGTTAGCCGCGCAAGAGCCATTGCCAAGGAGATTCGCGCCTCAGGCGGCGGGCTGTTTGGCGTCAAGGCGATGGGGGTTCTGGCGAATGGCCGAGCTCAGGTTAGCATGAATATTACCGATTTCCAGAGGACGCCCATGACGCGGTTGCATGGCGCAGTCCAGGAGATTGCTGCGCGCCACGGGGCCGAGATCGCAGAAGGAGAGGTGATTGGGCTGATTCCGGAGCTAGCCTATGAGCCGAATGCGGAGTGGGTACGTCAAATAAAGCAGTTCGATCCGGAGGAGAAGGTGCTGGAGCGTCGTTTGCGTAGGCCGATGGACTGGCCTTGAACTGTGGCTGTGGTTCCGGGTCCCCGGTGCTCAACTCCAACTCCCCAGGTCCCAGGGCTTTGCGTTGAGATCCCAGGGCCTCGAGTTCAGGAGTTCCAGAGTTCCACTGCGGAGCAAATCCAATTTGATTCTTGCAGCAGATTCACAAGAGAATGTAAGTGGCAAGCAGATGATCAACTTACCAGGGAGTTCAGACGTGAAAAACCTAAACAGATGGCAGGCAACGGCGACCATGGCGGTCGCGATGATCCTGGTGACCGCAGTAGATCCGGCGGCGATGCACGCCGCGCAGTTGAATACGGATGCGCGTGCTGCGATTCCAGAAAATATCCAACAGATCATCGTTGTCGACTACCGCGCCATGCAGAACTCCTCGGCAGCAATGCAACTCAAGGATAAGGTGCTTCCGCCAGAGTTGAAGAGTCTGGAGCAAACCCTGAAGAACTCCGGGTTGCAGGTGGACCAGGATGCCGACACACTGGCCTTCGCCGCCTTTCGGTTGTCCGACTCTTCCAGCTCCAGCGGCAGCTCGAGCGACGCGAACTCACGGATCTTGGGCGTGGCGCAGGGCCAGTTCGATACCCAGGCCATTATGGCGAACTTTGCAAAGAGTAAGACCAAGCCCATCATGGTTCGTAACAACGCCGTCTATCCGATGGGTTCGGGCGGCATGAGCGTCGCCTTCCTCAATGAGACGACCATGGTCTTCGGAGCTCGAGATGCGGTGAAGGCTGCGCTGGATGCGCGCGATGGTCTGCAACCGAACCTACTTGAGAACAGCCAAATGATGAATGAGATGACGGCGATCGACTCCGAGGCTGTCTGGAGCATTCTGGACCAGAAGGGCACTCAGACCATGATGAAGAGCGTCCTGGGAGAGGCGTCCGGTCTGGAGGACTACGACACCGTCAAGAACCAGATGAAGGACGCCAACTACACCATGGACTTCAGCAACGGCGTCCGGTTCAATATGACCGTGGACATGGGTAGCACCATGACGGCCGCTACGGCCGCCACGATCTTGAAGGGTGTGGCTCTGATGAAGGAGTCTTCGGGATCTTCCCAGGAGAAGGAGGCTCTGAACAACACCACGATCGATTCCGCAGGCGGAGTCCTGACGGTGTCCTACGCCTCCTCCGATAGCCAGTTTGCCGGACTTCTCCAGTCTCCACTCTTCCAGCAGGTGGTCAAGTAGCGGCCGGCGGCGAAGTCATCTTCCCGGACGGTTGCTCTACGGACGGGGATCCGCTTCAATGGGCGTCGCGTCCGGCGAAGAGGCTGCCAAAGGCTCGGCTGAAAAGCATTTGCAACTCGGCATATGGTTTCGGGCGGCAAGTTCCCGACCGCAGGCCTCCGGCCGGCGGAAACTTCCCAAGGCAATCAATCCGAGGATCAAGAGGTGAAATCCCGGTTGTGCCTCTTCATCTTCAGGTTGCGCCTCTTGGTCCAGGGTCCGTTGGCCGTCGCTATTACTTTGTCTTGATATCCGGCAGCTTGCCAGTGGCCCGGCAGCGTTCCATGATGGCTGCACGGAGCCGGTCGGCAAGTTCTTGTGGGAACTCGTAGGCGGCGGCCCCGCGATAGACGTCAATGGTCTTCCGGGTGGTATCCACCACGACCTCACAGTGATGGCATGCCCCCAGGTGTGCTTTCACCTCGGCCAGAAGAGACGGATCAATCTGTCCATCGAAGTAGTCGGTGAGTTTGGAGAGAAATTCCGTGCAGTTCACTCTGATGCCTCGTTTTGCCGAAAGTATCGGCTGAGACGTTCACGCAACTGCAGGCGCGCACGCAGCAACCTGGACTTGACGGCCGGCACGCTCAGTCCGAGCGCCGTGGCAGTCTCTTCCGTCGACAAGTTTTCGATGTCTCGGAGGGTAAAAACGGTTCGAAAACCTGGTGGAAGCCCAGCGATGGTCTTGCGCAGGATCTCGGCAAGCTGGGTTTGGGAGTAATTTTGCTCCGGATTCGGGCGCCACTCGGCGAAGTCACGAGGGATGGAACCCTCATCGGTCTCGACATCCTGATCGATGGATACGGTCCTGGACGTTCTCCGTTTGCGGAGCCGCATCAGGCTCTCATTCACAGCAATTCGTACCAGCCAGGTGGAGAACTTGGAGTTGCCCTGAAATTGATTCAGTTTCTGGAAGGCTTTGAAGAAGACGTCCTGAGTGATATCTTCAGCATCTTCCCGATTCTGGGTGATATGCAGAGCGGTTCGAAAGATCTGGCGCTCATACTGCATCACGAGCTGCTCAAAGGCCGCCGAGTCACCGGCTTTTGCCCGTTCCACCAACCCCACATCCGGGCTGATCTCCGTCTGCGTCTCAGCGCCAGGGGCAAGTTCGATGGGGCGTTGCGGATCTTTGCCAACGGAGGTCGTCTGGAGCGCCATATGCCTCCAGTTTACAGGAGTGGGATGGTCGTCCACTTTCGTGAGCTGTTTCCTTCGTCTGAAGGGTTCCATCCAACGTTCTTTTCTGCAGGCAGTTATCTCCACTGGTTCGCCCCAACGGCGTGGTGTGCAAACCGAAGGCCCCTGGCCGTCTTAAACTGGCTCTGATGGAACCTGGCATGAGGAAGTTGAGTCTGGGCTGGATAGCGGTCTTTTTTTTGAGCGGGTGTCTTACCTCGGCGGTCTTTATGGCGCGAAGTGGAGCGGAAGGACTTTCGGATGCCGCGGGAGCGGCCAGCGCAGGGAAGTCCGCATCCGGTTTTGCCCAGAGCTCAAGCGCTGATTCTGCCCAAAGTCCATCTTCCAGCACGTCAGCTAGCGCTTCAGGCGCGCATAAGCGGGTCACCCACAGAACGTCCAAAGGCAAGACGGCAAGCAGAAAGGGACGCTCTTCTGCGGCCGTATCGCATGCCGCACGACGGTCTGTTCGCAAGCGGCAGATCAGCAGGCGCAGAGCGCTCCTGCATTCTCCCCGGCCTACGCCGCGGAGCCGCAGGTTGCATCGCGCCTTTCTTGCCTCCGCGGAGCTGCGCCCCATGGCGCAGCAGCTGATGATGGACCCCACCCCGGCAGCGATCGCCGGCGTGCGTAACTATGCGGACTCGCACCATGGAGAGGCGGCAGCCTCGGCTGAGCTGGCCGTGGGACATGCCTGGATGGTGAACCAACGCTACAACCAAGCCGAAGATGCGTTTCGCAAGGCGAGCCGGGACGGAGCGGCGCTTCAGGATTATGCAGAGTTCCTGGAGGCGCAGGCCGCCATCGCGGCAGACCGCCCCCAGGATGCGATTCCACTCTTGACCGGCTTTGCCGCTCGCCACCCGGACAGCATCTTTGATCAACAGGCCCCCATCCTTTTGGCCAAGGCCTATCTGGACGGCGGTGACGCGCCAGCAGCTATCAGGGTGCTGCAGCCGCTCGCCGCGGGCGCCTCTGGCCGGTTGGTCCAGTTTCGCATGGCTCTGGCCAAGGCCTATCAGGCCAACGGAGAGTTGCAGCAGGCCGCGGCCGTCTATCGAGGCATCTTTTTGGGCGACCCGCTTAGCGCTGAGGCCGCCGACGCCAGCACGCAGATGGCGTTGATGAACACTCCCTTCTCCGCTGCTGAGCGCAAAGAGTACGCAGATGCGCTCTTCAATGCCAGACGATATGAGCAAGCGGAGACGGAGTACAAGCAACTGCGGAGCGATGGCAGGGGGCTGAGCCAGTCTGACCGAGATGCGCTGGATATCTACATCGCGGTCTGCGACCTGCGCCTGAGAAGACTCACGCCAAGCCGGGTGGAACGCCTGCCCGTTACGGGGGACGATAGTGGAGCGCTGAAGATCTATCTTGAGTCTGAGTTGGCCAGGAATGATGGTAACACCGCTCAACAGGACGCTCTGGTGCAGTTATTGGAGTCGCAATATCCCCACAGCCGCTGGTTGGAAGAGGCGCTTTACTCGGGCGGAAACATGTTCCTGTTGCATCAGCAGGATCTTCAGGCGATCCAGGATGACCTTGCCCTGCTGCAGCGATTTCCGAATAGCGTCTATGCCCCCAGCGCTCACTGGCAAGCAGCCTGGCTGAGCTACCGCTTGCGGCGATACGAGGATGCCGGGCGGTTGATGGATGAGCAGATCATGCATTATCCGGCAGCCCCTCAGACGCTGGCAGCCTTGTACTGGAGAGGCCGTTTGTATGAAGAGGTGGAGCACAATCCCGGGCAGGCGATGAACTACTACAGAAAGCTGAGCGCCTGCTACGTGAACAGCTACTACGCGCTTCTTGGCAACCAACGAATGGAGAGGCTCGCCGGCGCGGCGTTTGGGCAGCGAGCGCAGGTAGCTCCGGCGCCGGCTCTGGCATATGTGCCTGTGGTGGATCGCCCGAATCTGATTGACGCGCTCCCAGAGAATGATCCGCACCTCATCAAAGCCAGACTGCTGGCCAATGCGGCACTCAATGAGTACATCCGGCCGGAGATTCAACTCAGCTCAACCTCCGCCCAATGGGGAACCTTGGCAGAGGCTGAGATCTACGCAAGTTTTGGTGAGAGCGACCGCGCCCTGCGAGCGATGAAGCGAAGTGATATTCCCTTCTTCTTTCTGCCGATGCAGGACGTTCCGATGATCTACTGGCATCTGCTGTTCCCACGGCCGTTCTGGACGACGCTGCAGGACGATGCGCTTGCCGAGGGGCTGGATCCGTACCTTGTGGCCGCTCTGATCCGTCAGGAGTCAGAGTTCAACCCCACCGCGGTCAGCCCCATGAAGGCATACGGCTTGATGCAGTTGCTTCCTTCGGTGGGCAGGTCGCTGGCCAGAAAGGACGGCCAACGGCGCTTTCCAACCAGCGAACTTCTAAATCCGGTCATCAATTTGAAGCTGGGTACGCAGGACCTGCGTCGCTCGATCAACGAATACAGCGGCCAGATCGAGTACGCTCTGGCTGCCTATGATGCGGGAGACACTCCCGTGCGCCGCTGGATCGCCTTGGACAACTACCAGGACATGGCTGAGTGGGTAGAGTCGATTCCGTACAGTGAGACGCGAAACTATGTGGAGGCTATCGTGCGCAATCGCGCTCTCTATCGCCAGATCTATGAGCCGTCCCCGCCGAATGCCTCTGGGCTCCATGGCGCCTCTGGCTCGCCACGCACCTTGGTCTCGCAGGACGCCTCGGGTTCACCGGCTGGGCGTCCCTAACCGGTTTTGCCCTCAGAGGGAACAGAATTCCCAGGCTCCTGGAGCGATGCACCCGGTCGTTCCACTCCCGAATCTGGGTTCTATAAGAGGGGGATGTGCCCTACACCTCGTTTTTTGAGATGTGGGTTGGCAGGATGCCATACCCTTGCTTGAAAGCTGGCAGCCCTCAAGCCTGTTCAGACTCAACCCTCATGGCGAAGCGCGATCACCGGATCCAGCCTGGCCGCGCGAATCGCCGGCAGCAGGCCGGAGGCCACACCCACTACAGCCAGAATGATGAAGGATGAGAGCATTATGCTGAAGGATGCGTGCAGAATGATGTCGCCGTCATGATTGGATGTCTGGTACAGGGCGGAATAGAGCGGCATCGTCGGGATCAGCCAGGTGGCCACCACGGAGAGCAAAGCTCCAACCAGCCCGGCGAGAAAGGTTAGCACCAAAGCTTCCAGTAGGAACTGGGAGAGAACCTCGCTGCGGCGCGCACCCACGGCCTTCATCAGGCCAATCTCACGTGTGCGCTCTGTTACCGAGACCAGCATGATGTTCATCACCCCAACGCCACCCACCGCCAGCGTCATGGCGCCGATGATGCCCAGCAAAACCTGCAGGGCTATGGAGAACTGAACAATCTGTTTACCGTCCTCGATGGTGTCCCAGGAGTTGATAGCTTTGGTGTCCCGCGGGTCGAAGTGGTGGCGCTGCGCCAGTACCGCCCGCACCGCCTGCAAGGCGCGCAGGTGCAGGGCCGGGGATGATGGCTGGAAGACGATGTCATTGGGGTCGCGCTGCTGGCGCAGCGTGCGCATGGTGTCAAACGGGACGAAGATATTCTCGTTGTCTGGGCCGTTGTTGGAAGAGTCCTGAATCTTGTTGCGCAGGACACCGATTACGGTAAAGGGTTGCCCCTCTACTTCGACAATCTGGCCGACCGGCGGATAGCCGTTGAACAACTTCTGTGCCGCGTGGGAGCCAAAGATCGCCACCTGGCGATGTTGGGTAAAGTCGTCGGGCTCAAAGTAACGGCCCTGGGCGATGTCCAGCCTCCGCATGCGCCCGTAGGGAAGGTCAATGGCCTTGGACTGGATCAGCACTACCTTGGAGCGATACTTTACGCTGAAGGCATCATCCGTCTCGCGAGAGATGGCGCTCAAATAGGGAAGAGCGTCACGGATCGCCTCCATGTCTCCATCCTGCAGATGGATCTTTCGCCCCGCACGCTGGCCTCCCGCCTGCATGGAGGTCTGGCCACCCCAGATCATGATCACGTTGTCTCCAAAGCCAAGAAATCCTTCCATTACCGCACTGCCAATCGCGCGGCCATAGCTGAGCAGCAGGACCACAGTCGTCAAGCCCCAAACAATGCCCAGCATCGTGAGGCTGGAGCGCAGGCGGTTGCGCTGCAGGGATTCAACGGATTCGGTGAGGGCTTCAGAGAGATTCATGAGGAACCTAGTCGGTGCGCAGGCATTCGATGGGGGTAAGGCTCGCCGCTCGCAGCGCTGGGTAAGTTCCCGCGCCCAGGGTGATGGCGGCCAGGGTCGTCAGAGAAGAGATGATGGCCGCGGCGGAGAGGACCGGATGGGGCAGAATGGGCGGCATCGGAAGCAAGCGCAGGGTGGTGATGATGCCCACTCCGAGCAGCAGGCCAAGCGTTCCGCTCACCAGGGTAATAATGGCGGACTCGGCCAGAAACTGCCGCCGGATATCCTTCGCGGTAGCTCCCAGGGCCTTGCGGACACCGATCTCGCGGGTTCTTTCAGAGACCGCGACCAGCATGATGTTCATCACACCGATGCCTCCCAGGGCGAGCGTCAGCAGTGCGACTGCGGCAAAGAACAAGGTCATGGCGTGGAAGATGTTGTCCAGGAACTCCGCGTCCTCCAGCGTATCCCACACCCAGACTGCGTCCGGGTCAGCGGGGTCAAAGTGGTGCCGTGTTCCCAGCACCTCGCGCACCTCATGCAGTGCGGCAACGTGCAGCGCTGCGGAGACGGGCTGGATGACAATGTTGCTGACCGAACCCCGAAAGTCTCCCTTGTCATCCGGCGGGAAGTCACGCTCCATGGCGGAAAAGGGAACAAAGAGCTGCGAGTTGTCGGGTCCAGAGCCGTAGCTGCCATTCTGCTCTTTGGCGGCCAGTACGCCGATCACGGTATAGGGATAGCCGGCGATGGAGATGGATTCGCCGATAGCGGGCTTGCCGGGAAACAGTTGCCGGTTGGCATCCGCGCCAAGGATCACGACTCGAGCCCCGTCGTTCTCATCATCTGCATTCATGCGCCGGCCTTGGTCGACGTGGAGCGAGCGGAACTGCTGGTACTCGGGCCAGACGCCGCGCACGGCGCGGCTGGCGGCGTTCCAGCGGCTCACCTCTGTTACCGTTCGGCGCAGCTCCGGTGAAACGCGCAGGACGAGTGGAGCGCCTTGTTTGATGGCCACCGCATCGTCCACGGTAAGGGCGATCTGGCGGCCGGCTGCGTACCCCTGGTAGGGCATGGAAGTCTTGCCGTTGAAGCAGATGGCGATGTCTGTCCCGATGGAGCGGAGTTGATTTCGCTGGTCGATGCCGAAGCCGATGCCGAGGCCCACCAGCAGGATCACGGAGCTGATTCCCCAGACGATGCCGAACATAGTCAGGAAGCTGCGCAGCTTGGTGGCCCACAGGGCGGCGATGGTCTGTCTGAAGATCTCGAAGAGGGGCATGGCAGGGTCCGCGGGGCCGGAACGGTGGCTTCAACTGCGGATGGATACGCACACCACACCACTCCGGTTCCATCGCCAGCCAGATGCTACGTGGGTCATCCAGGGGCCCGCCACCTCCATGGAGAACCAGCCCGTTTCTGCGCCAGAATCGATTCCAAGCCACGCGAGAACCAGATACCATGGAGCCAGAGCCACGCTAACGCCCGGATGGTGAAATCGGCAGACACAGCGGACTTAAAATCCGCAGGCCCTAACCGGCCGTGGGGGTTCAAGTCCCCCTCCGGGCACCAGAAAAATCAATAGTTTATGAAGATTTTCCTTCGCCCATCTCAGTCCCTGATTTCCCGTCGTGATACTTTGCCCTCGCAACAATCCCGGGAGAACAACGTGGCGTCCATCCAATATTTATTGGCCTCTTCCGCAGAATCTGTGGGTAGCTGAAGGTGCAAAAGGGGGGTATGGCGACGGCGCGTGAAATGGATGAGTTTTCTGAGGTATGGCGATCTATCCATCCGGTGAGGATGTTTGGGCCGGGGACTCAGCGTCTGGTGGCTCGGTCCCCGGCTGCTCACCGTGTCGATGAGTCGCGACCGGTTATTTCTTCGCGGGTCGGTCTCCACCGTAGCCCGCGTCCGCTTCACCGGCTGAGAAGAAGAATAGCCGATCCCGTTTGATTCGATAGTCTTTTGTTTGCGAAGACAAAAACAGTCGAGCCGAAAGGCGGGGACCAGCTATTCAACTTCAGGTTAAGACCATCCTCAACCGGGTGCAATGTTTCGTTGGCTTGGTGTACCGTGAGGTGCGCTTGTTGGAGGCGGAGATCGAGGTCCAAGTGGAAGCGCATGCTGGTCGGCGTGGGCGATG
>DAHWOF010000018.1 GCA_027335345.1 Granulicella sp.
CGGCCCGAAGAAGTCCTTGACGGTAGCGGCGGCGGAGAGAAAGGGCGTGGCCAGGGCGGGAATCGCATACGCGCCGGTCTGGATGAAGTACTGCACGGGACCGTCGGCCTTCTGGATGAACAACAGGCCGTTGCTCAGGGTAGCCTGGCCGGTGCTGTCGCCCGGCATCGGGTTGTTCTGGGAGAGGCCATAGCCGGAGACGATGCCATTGGCGGACAGCTTGCCCAGCGGGCCGGCATCAAAGACGGCCGGCGGCAGCCACTGCAGCGGCCCGCTTAGCGCAGGCGTGGGCAGCGGCGATGGAGCTGCTGCAGGCGCTGGCGATGTCTGTTGCCCCGGCGCCTGCAGCCCCATCAGGCAGCTCAGCGCTGCCGCTGCCAGTACTCGAATCCTCATCCATCCCCTCCTTCGTCCTGGATCCAGCCTACGGGCGTCCCCCATTAAGAAGGCGTAAGCAATCCATCAAGAATGGAGAAGATCTTTGCGCTTGATTGATCGGGTACTTTCCCGCAACACTCATGCTGAAGCCATCTATCCGCCTTTGCTGAGAACAAAATCAAGAGCAATCCCCCGGTCGCTGGTCTGGCCCGGAAGTGCGCTGGCAATGGAACGCTATCAGCGCGCTGACCATCTTCGACCTGAAAATTCCCGAGGGGTTCGTGAGACGGACGGACCAAGTTGATTCCGGCCTACGCGGTGTCCGTCTTCCGGGACGCTCAGAGGCATCAACACCGCCTCGGATCAGCATTTTGGTTGCAGATCCCGGTCGTCCAACGGCCAGAACGACATCACGCTCATGACGGAAACACGCGGTTCAAATCACGCCGGGGACGCCATTTCAAAGTAAAACGCCGGCTGACGCCACTTTTTCAGGCAGGTGAGCACTCACAGGTCTTAATCGTATCGGCGATAAACGAACAGATCTAAAAAAATAAATGGAAAGTGCTCTACAGGGCGAGCATGAAGTCGATGCAAAGAATAGTTAGTGATCTTTTCATGTTCGGCCATGGAGCGAAAACTTTGCTGTAAATAGGACCATTATGTGCGATTCTTGTGTGACGTGGATCACAGCTTTTGTCGTGCTGGAATTTCATGCTGAGCGTGAATGCGGCGGACAGACGTCAATCGATATTCGCGCGCAAGGTGAAAAAGCACCGGCACCCTCTGCGCACCTCGCTTGATGGCGAAAGCCCGCCAGTCTCAAGATGACGCGGCGGGCTTTTCTCCCCTCCTCGTCAAAATCCAACGCGCACGCCATCATTCCTTGTGGCTGCGCGCCGGCCGGTGACTCCGGCGAGGATGGGACGATGCGGCGCACTTCTCTGCTTCTTGTTCTTGGCTTTGCGGCGGCCCTGGCGACAGCCCTGCGTTACCTTCCACTTCCAACGGCTCTTGGCGCCACCCAAGGCGCCCGGTTGTATGCAAAGTTCCTGCAGATTCCCGGAGCGACGCCGGTCGGCGCGGAGACCTGTGCGGCCTGCCACGCGGGTATAGCCAAAAACTTCCAGCATGCCTTTCACGCGCAACAAGGTGTCACCTGCGAAGACTGCCACGGCAACGGAAGCTTGCACGTTGCAGGAGGTGGAGATGTTTCGAAGATCATCTCTCCGGCGCACAGCCCGGCCGCGCAGGCCAATGCTATTTGTCTGAACTGCCACTCGCAGAACCAGAACACCCAGCACTGGGCCTCCAGCATACATGCTGCCAACGGAGTGCGCTGCATCGACTGTCACCAGGTTCATGCGCCGTCCGGGGATACGGGGCGCGAAGTTCGCGCGAATTTTGAAGCGGCGGCGCTGGGTGCGAAAGATGCAAACCTTGTCTCGCCGGAGACCAACCTGATGGTTGAGTCGCGGATCGCCTCCAACGAGGCGTGCCTCCGCTGCCACCAGACAGTGGGCGCTCAACTGAGCATGCCCTATCACCATCCGCTGCGCGAAGGAAAGATGAGCTGCGCTGATTGTCACGACCCGCACGGGGGATCCGCAGGCACGAACCTGACCATGGGGAACGTGAACGAGCTCTGCTTGAAGTGCCATGCACAGTACCGCGGGCCGTTCGCCTACCAGCATCCGCCTGTGTCGGAGAGCTGCCTGATCTGCCACACGCCGCACGGATCTCCGAATACGAATATTTTGGCCGTCAGCGAACCCGCGCTGTGCCTGCAATGTCACAGCGGCCACCACAACGGCGCCAACCTGCCGGTCTCCGACCGCTGCACCAACTGTCACTTCTCCATTCACGGCACGGACGTCGCCACTCCGAGCGGCGGAAGCCGGTTCATCGACAAAGGCCCCTACGGAGTGCCATCGGAGCCTTCCCTCAATCTCGTCATCCAGAACTTTACCAACAAGACGACTTCCGCGGCGCACACCGCCATCGCCGGCGCAGCCACCGCCGCCGGATCGGCGGCGATTCTCGCCAGGTTGAATCTCATTCGCGAGGCGACGGCGAATGCCGATCCCGGCAATGACCTGACCTCGTCCTCGGATGCCTACCGTCTCCTGGACGATTCCGGCTTTGTTGGGCGCGCGGGCGAGTACGACACCTTGCAACAGTCGGCCGGAACCAACGTCTCCACGGCCTATGTCATTCCGAGCAAACATCTCACAGTGGTCTCCCGCGGCATGCTGATCACCGGCAGCGATTACTCGCTTCGCTCGCAACTGACCCTGTCCGATCGCCTTGGGGCGGGCCTGGATATTCGCAGCCTGGAGCAGCAGCAGGACCACTACCGCTCCTACCTGGCTGAGCTTTCACCGGCGGACTTTGGCTTGCCTGGGCAGGTCACGGATTTGATCCCCCCCAACGCGCTGTTTGCGGTGACGCGGAGGCTGGGTAACGGATACGTCTGGTTCAAGCCCTTCAAGCTGCCGATCCGTCTCTTCGTCAAAGGCGATGTGCAGGCCAGGTCAGGCATGACGCAGTTCGAGTACCTGGATGAGAACTCCGTCCCCGCCGTCTACGTCGATGGGGTGAACACAACCTGCGGGGATCTCTGCCACCAGGAGTCCCGCTACCAGCCGGTGAACCAGACCACGCGTAACATTACGGGCGGAATGGAAGCCGAGATGAAGCACGTGCTGCGTTTCATGTATCAACACGAATTCAGCAGCTTCAACGATCGCCTCACCTTCCCGATCATCACCTATACGGGCCCGTTCACTCCGGAGAACGAAGGTTTCTCCCCCATCAATCCACCGCCGTCCGGACCGGCTCCGCAGGACTTCCCAGCGGGAAGCTATTACGCTGACATTCCCTCGCCCAGCCAGTTTTCGGCCGATACCGTGCAGTTGAACTTCACGCCGTCCTCCCAACTCGTCCTGAATGGGCTAGTGACGTATACGCGGGTTCGGAACACCTTCACCAACAATCCCCAGAACTGGTTTGATACCGACGAGTCCGCCAGTTGGGCGCCGCAGCCGCGCCTGCGTCTTAGCGCCGACTACCATCAGCACAACATGATCAATGACTTCGTGCCGTATTACACCCTCTACGGCAACGTCTCCTATCACCGGCATTGGGAGGGAATGCAGGCAGAATTCGAACTTCCGGCGGGGTTGAGTGTCGAGGTTCACTACAGGCGAAGGGGAATTACGCGGTCCAACGCAGCGCTGTGGCCGCAGATCTACTCCATGGACAATACGGATTTGCAACAGGTCATTCCATCTACTACCAGCGACACGGGCGGTCTTGCGCTGCGCTACCGCAGCAAGCTATGGAACGCTCGCGCAGGATACGACGCAACAACGACCAGCCATCCAGGGTATCTGACCGTTCCCGGGACCGACAGCCGCATCTACGCCAACTTCTGGCTGACACCCCGGACGTGGCTCACCTTCACGAACGACACAAGCATCGATGTGCAGAATGCTTTTCCAGCCCCGGCGCTGCCGGATACTCCTACCGAAGCGGTCGGCTTTGGCGGAGACATCGCCGGACTTCCGCCGAACTTCGAGCGCCGCGATCGCTTCTATACGGATGCGGCCAGCGTCCAGATTCGCCCGCAGCAAGACTGGAATCTCAGCCTGGGCTACTCGTATCTGCAAGACAATCTGAACACCTACATGGCCTTCCAGAACGATAGCTCGGTCAATTATGTGTTGGATGAACCCATGGTTCCCTACAAGCAACTCACCCAGGTTGTATGGGGCAACACAACCTACATGATCAAGGATCGGCTGGGCCTCAATCTGAGCTTTACGCACAACGGATCAGACAGCGGATTCCGTCCCAACCTCAATCCGAATGATCCGGCCGCGTTCGGCAACGCCGCGCTGATTGCGCAGGGCATCTTCGATCCCTCCATGTTCCAGACCGCGCTCGGCAACCTGGCTCTCACCGCAACCACGATCTCTGGAGTCAAGGTGCCACAGTGGATTGGCGACGGAAAGGTTGACTATCTCTTCCCGTACAAGGTGGAAGCCGGCGCACTGTTCCACTACGGCAGTTACGGAGACTACTGGAACCCGAACTTGGACGGAACATTGCGTATCTTCACCGTCTATGTTGGGCGAACCTGGTAAGCAGGACAGCATCCCATTGGAGGAGTTTTTGGATTGAACTGACCAAACCTTTGAGCGCGGGAACCTGGCCGCTGCGGGGAGTGAGCCTGACGGCCGCCGAGCGCTACTGTGGCTGGGACTTTGCTCGGCATCCATTCGCCTCCTCGGCTTTGCATCAAGCCTATGTGCGATGTCCTCCATGGAAGAAGACGTAAGCAATCCATCAGAAATGCCTTGGATTGGCGTGCCTGCCTGACCGGGTTGGCCTCCAAGCCGCGCAATCTTGTGAGGCAGTTCTCCGCCTTTGCGCCGGCCGAACAGAGGAAGCATCCCCCGACCATGTCACGCTGGGCCTTGGCGCTCAGAGCTGCCCTCCCCGAGGGAGATGCCGAGGAAGGTCCACCCCTGGACTCACATTCATAGAAAAGATGTCCTCAAAGGTAGGCGGCTCAAAACGTGCTTGTGTCGCAGGATCTGGGTAGCGAGGCGGGCGCTGCTCCTCCCAAGATGAAGTCGAAAGATGAATTCAGAGTTTTGTTGTTTCCATCGCTCTATCCGCTTCGCTAGAATTGCGCAATCCTCTTGCCAGGAGGCTGAAGCGTGCTCACCCTGCCATCCACGATGTCTGGCTACCAGCTCACCATCGGCTCGATCTTCGAGCACGGTCGCAGGGTCCATGCGGAGAGCGAAGTCCTCACCTGGATGGGCGACCATGCCCGCCGCGCCACCTTCCACGAGGTCGGTGATCGCGTCTTGCGCCTCGCCGGCGCGCTGCATCGCCTCGGCGTCCGGCCTGGAGACCGCGTTGGCACCTTTTGCTGGAACCACCAGGAGCACATCGAGTGCTACTATGCCATCTCCGCGATGGGGGCGGTGGTTCATACGCTCAACATCCGCCTGTCTCCCGAGCAACTAAATTTCGTGATCCGTCATGGTGGAGACCGCATCATCCTTGCGGACGCATCGCTCTACCCAGCGCTTGCTCGCGCCCTCGAAGATTTGCCGGCCGTCGAGCAGATCGTTGTGGTTGGGGATGCGTCCGGTCTGCCCAGCGATGTTCTCCGCTATGAAGAACTGCTTGCCGGCGAGTTGCCCGAGTTCTCCTGGCCTGATCTGGATGAGCACTCCGCAGCGGTCATGTGCCATACCACTGGAACCACTGGAGACCCCAAGGGCGTGGTCTACAGCCATCGCTCCGTCTATCTGCATGCTCTCACCATCTGCGCGCCCTGGTGCATTGGCATGGGAGTCAACGATCGAGCTCTCAGCATCGTTCCCATGTTCCATGCCAGCGCGTGAGGCGTACCCTATGGAGGTTGGCTCGCAGGCAGCGACCTGCTCATGCCCGGCCCTTATCTGCAACCCGAACCGCTTTGTCGCTTTATCACCACCTGCCGGCCCACGCTCTCCGCCGCCGTTCCCTCCATCCTCGCTGGGATCCTGCACCACGCCGTCACCAACACGCTGGACATCTCTTGCTTCCGCGTTCTCTTCTCTGGAGGAGCGGCTCTGCCATGCAGCGTTGCGGAGGGCTTCCGGAAGCACTTCCACATAAAGGTCGTGCAGGGCTGGGGACTGACGGAGACCAGCCCCGTGGCTGCCTCAGCGCAACCGCCCCGCAACTGTCCTCCTGACGGAGAGACCAACTTTACCACCAAGACCGGTCGCGTGATCCCAGGTGTCGAGATGCGCATTTGCGAGGGCGAGACGGTTCTACCCTGGGATAACCAGTCCATCGGCGAGATCGAAGTGCGAGGCCCCTGGATCACGGCCTCCTACTACGGCAGTCCTGAGCCCGAGCAATTTCACGACGGCTGGCTGCGCACCGGTGACATGGGGGTCATCGATGAGTATGGTTACTTGCGCATCACCGACCGAAAGAAGGACGTCATCAAATCCGGGGGCGAGTGGATATCAACCGTCGAATTGGAGAGCGCCATCGCCGACCATCCTGACGTCCTGGAAGCTGCGGTCATCGGGGTGCCGGACCAGCGCTGGGACGAACGCCCATTGGCCTGTGTGGTGAGCAAGTCCGGCGCGCCAATCAACATTGCCGACCTGCGGGCGCATCTTGCCTCGCGCGTCGCCAGGTGGTGGATCCCGAAGCGCTGGACCTTCCTCCCCGAGGTTCCCAAAACCAGCGTTGGCAAATACGACAAGAAAGTGCTGCGTGCCAGGTATGCCAGTGGAATGATCCAGGAGACGATCGTTTCCACCGGCCAGCCCGCGAACGGACAATCTCAGCCTCTATGATGCCTCTCCCAAGGAAGATTTCCCCTCTTCACGAAGACAGTTCGAGCGTCGTTTTAAGCTTCGACCAAAGCTCCAACGAACTCGATTGAAGGAATGAGTTGCACCCTGTGCAGTACGACGATCTGCCGCCGCGGTTCATCTCCAGACCAGGGACATCGCGTATCCTCCGGAAAGGGGAAGGCGGCCTCGGAAAAGAGGCTCAAGGAGGCGTTTTGAGACCATTCATCTCCGCGCTTCGTCAGCAGTCGGTATCTGTTCCTTTCGGTACATAGCACAGATTTGGGCGCGCGGGACGGAGAGAATGTGGAATTTTTATGGCCAGACCTCCGTTTTCGTTGGCAGATTTACTTCTGCGCCCGGCTGAGGTATACAAAAGGAGGTAGTATTGTGTCGCATCGCACAGATTTTTGCCGCGGATTGTGTACCGAGCGGTTCTTATCAGGCTCTGTGCTGCAGAGCCTCCAGGATTTCAGCAAAGCATCAGCGTCTAGTGGAGGCAAATGTTTCTGAGTCAAGGGTGGCGCGGGGTTGCAACGATCATGTTGTCGGGCTCCGGCGCTGATCCTACCAATATCTTTGCTCCGGCAGGAACGCCAGCGCACTCGATCTTCAGCCTGTCCATGCTGGTGCTGAGCATCACGGGTGCGATCTTTCTGGGTGTCACCGGCACCCTGATCTACGTTCTGGTGCGCTATCGGATGCGCAAGAACGCTCCGGACGCCGATCAGGAACCGCCTCAGATCTACGGGAGCAATCAGATTGAGCTCTCCTGGACGGTGATACCGATCTTGATTGTGGTGATGCTCTTTTTGGCGACCACCCGGGTGATCTATACCACCGAACATGCACGGCGACCCAAAGACTCCCTGAATGTCACGGTGGTCGGTCACCAGTTCTGGTGGGAGTACCGCTATCCGTCCCTGGGAATTGTAACCGCCAACGAACTGCACGTGCCCATCAGCGACCCGAAACATCCCATGCCAACCTATCTGACAATGTCCTCGGCGGATGTGGATCACAGCTTCTGGGTGCCTCGGCTGGCCGGAAAGATGGACCTTATCCCCAATAAAGTCAACACGATGTGGATTGATCCCCAGAAGCCAGGTTTGTATCTGGGGCAATGCGCTCAGTACTGCGGTGTACAGCATGCCAAGATGCTGATCCGCGTCTATGCGGACACCCCTCAACAGTTTGCCGCCTGGGTGGCGAACCAGCAGCGGCCTGCCGTTCAGGATCCGGCCGTGGCTGAAGGGCGAGATGTTTTCATGCACAATGCCTGCATCAGTTGCCACACCATCAATGGGACTGTCGCGACGGGAAGATTCGGGCCCAACCTGACCCACGTGGGCAGCCGGGATACGATCGCTTCGGGATCGGTGGCAAACAATCCGGCGAACCTGCGAAGATTTATCGAAGATCCTGCCAACTTCAAACCCGGGGCGCTGATGCCGCCGATGCATCTGAATAGCCATGATCTGGATGCGGTCACGGCTTACCTCACCTCACTCAAATAGGGAGCCACGCTTTTAGGGCCG
>DAHWOF010000042.1 GCA_027335345.1 Granulicella sp.
CGACTCCGAGTATCTTCTGTTCACGGATGCCGATGTGCTGTTTTCTCCTTCGGTGCTGCGCCGCGCGCTGGTGTATGCGCGAGATGCGGAGGCTGACCATCTGGTGGTTCTGCCGACGGTGCAGGTGAAGTCCTGGGGCGAAGGCGTCCTTTTAGGGTTTCTGCAAGCGCTGGGAGTCTGGGCGTCAAGGCCTTGGAAGGTGGAGGATGAAAAGGCGCGCCACGATGTGGTTGGAATTGGGGCCTTCAATCTGGTGCGGCGTCAGGCGCTGGATGAGATCGGCGGATGGCTGCCGCAGCGCCTGGTCGTGCTGGAGGACGTCACGCTGGGGCGGCGGATGAAGGCTGCGGGAATGCGCCAGCGGCTGGCGTTTGCTCCCGGCATGGTGCTGGTGCATTGGGCCAGTGGGTGGGGCGGGTTGCTGCGAACGACGACCAAAAACCTCTTCGCCGCGTTCAACTTTCAACCGCTGCTGGTGCTGCTGGCCTGGCTTTGGATAGGGATCTTTTTTCTGCTGCCCCTGGTGGGATTGGCGTGGCTGCCGACGCTGCTGCCGTCTTTGCTGATCCTGTGCTGCATTGGGGCGACGTATCGCGTGCTGGGCATGGTGAGTTGTATTGATGCGCGCTATGGGTGGTTTTACCCGGTGGGAGCGTTGGGGGTAATCTATGCCATGCTGCGATCCATGGTGGTCGTCACCGTCAAGCGTGGTGTAATATGGCGGGGAACGACCTATCCGCTGCGCGAATTGCGCCCGCACAATAACCCCCTGGTATGGGAGCGGGAGGCACGCCAGCAGCTCGATAAAGAGACCAGAGCGAAGCGCTCGGCCCGAAGATTGGCCGATTCGGAGAAGCGTCGGGGGACCAGAAAGGGATGACGGTGTCCGGCGCGGACGCATAGCCTGCCAACTTCGCCCTGGGAACATCTCTGTCAAGGTGAACGGGGGGCATTTCGAGTGTGGCATGACACTCCTGTCTCGTTGTCTCGCTGTCTCGTTGGCGCGTTCTGTCCCGAGAAGTTCCATGTCTCCCGGATAGGGCGTGTCGCGAATCGCCTTGCGCAGCACGGAGCAAGGGCGACAAAAGAACCGGTGTTTGGGTTGTTCCCGGCACGCCCTTTTCCACGGTTTCCAAGAGTCATCTCAAGCACGTGGCAACATGCATTGTATATCGGCTTTTTGATAAGTCTCTTTTCTGGCCTATCCAAGGCACAGAAGCCATGCTTGTCCGCATCCGGTCCGAATCATCTTTATCATCTTTCCGCTCGCGAACCCGGTGAACTCTTCTTTGAGGGCTATGTCTCAAACGATACCTTCAAATTCAATACCGGGGAGGTAGTTTCAAAGATCTATTACGGTGGCGTCGAATACGACAGACATAGCTCTGATGCTGACTGTTCGTTCATGGGCCGATTCTGGAAAGCAGTTCCCGATCTTCTTCATGCGCGGCTGTCGTACGTCTTTGAAGCGCTTCCATTGGTTTTGATTCGGCAGCCTGTGGTGACGGATATCTATGGTGACGCATTGACTCCTGCGCGCAAATGGAATCCAGGGATCGAGATTGCTCCTCTTGGGCTTCGCTGGCAATGGCGTGATCGCAAGGCCATACGTCCCTATTGGGTGCTCAAATTGGGCGAATCGGTTTTTCTTGAAAAAGCTCTCGCCATAGATGCTTCCTACGAAAATTTCATGATCAACTCCGGGGTTGGCTTTCAAGCCAAGATCCATCCCAAAACCGACTTTCGCCTCGGTTATGCCTTCCAGCACCTGTCCAACGCCTATACCAACGCTGATCCTGGGCTGGATACGCTCGGGTTCAGTTTCGGTCTTGTCCATCACTTTTCGTCATCCAGCAGGTGGTAAAGAGCACGGACGATTGCGGGGCGCATGCGTTTTGCCCTGCCGCAGGCCCAAATGGGTTCCACGGTAGAAGCCAGCTTGAACCGCATGAGATGAAAGTTGAGTGTTTCAGCAAGGCTGGACAGGGCGGGTTGCGGCATCTTCGGGGGAGGGATGTGATGCCTCCCATTCCTTCCGGCCAGACTGCGAAGATCAAGTTCCCAAGGCGAGATCCAGGAGAGTCTTTTCCTCCAGCGCGTGAGCCTTGGAACTACCTGTAGCGGGGCTGGCCGCGGCGGTGCGTTTGACGCTGAGAACGGCTCTGGAGCCGCACAGGCGGCGCAGTTGCGGAAGGATGAACGTGAGGGCGCCCATGTTTGCCGGTTCCTCCTGGACCCAGACGACCTCGCCCGCCGAGGGATGCTGATCGAGAGCGGCCTGAAGTTCCGCTTCAGGGAAGGGATAGAGCTGTTCGAGAAAGAGGATCGCAACGTCGGAGAGCTTGCGCTTCGCCCGCTCGACGCGCAGATTGTGACCGATCTTACCCGAACAGACCAGGATGCGGCGAGATTTGGTGACGGAGGTATCGGGCAGGACGTTTTGAAATCTGTCAGCTGCGAACTCGGCCAGCGGGGAGAGCGCGTCCGGATGGCGCAGCATGGACTTGGGGGTAAAGACGATGAGAGGTTTGCGCCACTTGCGCAAGGCCTGACGGCGAAGAAGATGGAAGAACTGAGCCGCCGTGGAGGGCTGAGCCACCTGAAGGTTGTCCTGGGCGGCTAGCTGCAGGTAGCGCTCGGGCCGGGCGCTGGAGTGCTCGGGTCCTTGCCCCTCGTAGCCGTGGGGAAGGAGAAGGACCAGGCCGGAGAGGAGTCCCCATTTGGCTTCGGCGGCGGAGAGGAACTGGTCGATGATGATCTGGGCGCCGTTGGCGAAGTCGCCGAACTGAGCCTCCCAAAGCACCAGAGCCTCGGGGTAGTCGCGCGAGAAGCCGTACTCGAAGCCCAGGCAGGCGGCCTCCGAGAGCATGGAGTTATGGACCGACCAGCGGGCCTGATGCGGCGCGACGTGATTCAAAGGAGAGTAGCGAGTCTCGGTTTCGACGTCGGTGAGAACCGAATGACGCTGGTTGAAGGTGCCGCGCTGGGAGTCCTGGCCGGAGAGGCGGACAGGTATGCCGGCCTTGAGCAGGGAGGCATAGGCAAGTAGCTCGGCCATGCCGTAGTCGATGGGCTTTTCCCCGGCTCCCATCTCGGCGCGCTGCTCCAGCAGCTTGGCCACCTTCGGGTGAACGTGAAAGCCCTCCGGGACCGTGGTGAGAGCGGTGCTGAGGGAGGCAATCTCGGCAGTCTGCAGGCCGGTGTTCGGGTTGTCCTCGGGGCGAAGCGGACCGCCGTAGTAAGGATCCCAGTAGTGACGGACGTCAAAGAGGCGCGGTTTCCGGCTGGCTCGCGTGGCGGCCTTTTGCTCCTCCAGGAAGAGTGAGCGGACCTGGGCGGCCTCCGCTGCAGGGTTCATCTCCATCCTCTGGGCGTAGATCTGGAAGAGAGGCGGATGATCCTTGATTCTAGCGTAGCGCAGGGGCTGGGTGATGGTAGGGTCGTCTACCTCGGAGTGTCCGTGTCGGCGGTACCCGATCAGGTCTACCACCACGTCGGAGTGAAAGGTCTGGCGGTACTCTGCGGCCAGCGCTGCGACGCGGACCACGGCCTGAGGATCTTCGGCGTTGACGTGGAAGACGGGAATGGGCAGGCGCTTGGCCAGATCGGAGGCGAAGCGGGAGGAGTTGGATTCGCCGGGAAGTGCTGTAAATCCAAGGAGATTGTTGACGATGACCTGAATGGCGCCACCGATGTTGTAGCCGTGCAGGGAGGCCAGGTTGAGGGATTCGGCCCAGATGCCTTGGCCGGCAAAGGCAGCATCGCCGTGCAGAATCATGGGCAGAACCTGGTTGCGGGCCTGGAGGAAGTCCGCGGTGGTTCCGTTCTTGGCCAAACGCTCCTGATAGGCGCGAGTGCGGCCCATGATGACCGGGTCGGCGGCTTCCAGGTGGCTGGGATTTGAGGCCAGATGGAGATGAACGGTCTTGCCCAGGGCGGTGAGAAACTCGCCGGTCGCCCCGATGTGGTACTTGACGTCGCCACCACCCAGTGTGCTGCGCGGATCCACATCTTCGAAGTTCGTGAAGATTTCGCGGGAGGCGCGACCGATGGTGTTGACCATGACGTTGAGGCGGCCGCGATGGCTCATGGCGAAGAGGGAACGGTTGACGCCGCCCTCGGCCGCGGTGGTGAAGAGCTGATCCAGGAAGGGGATGAGGATGGTGAGGCCTTCCAGAGAAAAGCGCTTGGTGCCAGGATAGCGCTGCTGGATGACCTGTTCGAAAATGTCAGCGCGGATGAGGCCGGAGAGGATCCGGGCGGGTGAGAGAAGGGTTGGGGCGGAGACGGCCGAGCCGCCTTCGAGACGCTCCTGAATCCAGGTGCGCCGTTCCAGGGAAGGGATGTGCATGAACTCGGCGCCAATCGAAGAGGAGTAGATGCTGCGAGCTTCCTGGGTGTCCGGGGAGTCTTCTTCAGGGGGGTGGGAGACGGGGAAGGGTTGGGGCGGGAGAAACTGTCCGAGGGGGTCAAGAGAAGCCTGGAGATAGCCCCAGCGGCGAAAGATGTCAAAGGTCGATTCTCGTGAGGTGGGAGACATGCACTCATAGGATGTCATGGGAGCCCTTTTCGAAGCGAGCGGGCTGGGTTGTGATCCAAATCACAGACGGTCTTCCCATGCCGGTATCAGGATGAAGTTGTTGGAGATTTTGCTATGTCCTCGAAGGGAATTCCCGAGGAGGTACAGGGGTCGTATCCAAGGTCACATTCCTGCACCGGACCGTGCGATGGATATGGAAGCAAGGAGTCTTGTCCCCCGCTACTGGTTCTGGTGACGTTGGCCAAGGAAAAGGAAGATGTTGTTCGCTGCTTCGAGAGGGGGAAGAAAACCTGGAGCAGCGATAGGTTAGGAATGATCTTCAGCCGGTGAACTTGCTGTCGGCAGGACGGTGACTACCGGTCGCTGAAGCTCTATTCGGGGCTCTCTTGGGAGAAAGGGTCTCAGGATAGAGAGATTGCCGCTCGAGGTCCCTCTCGAGCGGCAATCGAA
>DAHWOF010000060.1 GCA_027335345.1 Granulicella sp.
TCTGTGGGAGACGAGCAGAGGCCAGAATGGCGTCAGGGTTGGGAGGATGGAGCCTCTGGAGGCGGGGCGGGGGGCGCCGGGTTGGCGACAGGCGAAGAAGGGCTGGAGCTGAGAATCTGCACCAGGGGAGCAAGCGACGGATCGTGGCCGACCGGAGGAGTTGCCTCCATCGGGTAGCCGCCGGGAGCAGGGGGGGTGTAGGTGTACTCCCAGGCGTACTGGCGCGTGGCTCGCAAGATCACCACAATGGAGACCAGCAGTACGACGCTGGTCAGCATCGCTGCATCTGGCCCATAGGGGCCGCCCGTTAGCCATTGCGGGCCGGAGGCCGAGGTAAAAACGATGTTGCTGTAGCTGGCGTCTCCCGAGAGAGGAATGCCGAAGAGAACGGCCAGCACTGCATTCCAGCCGAAGTGGATTCCCCACCCGATCCATAGAGCACGGGTGCGCAGATAGCAGGTGCACAGGAGGATGCCGAACAGAAAGGCGTTGAGGACACTGAAGAGGGTGGCGTCGGGACGAAGACTTGCCAAAGTGGCGTAGAGGAAGGAGAGGAAGAACGTGGCGAAGCCCGAGCTGGTGGCAGCAATCAACTCCACAAAGAGAAAGCCGCGGAAGGTGATCTCGACGGTGAGCGCCAGCAGGGCCAGGGTAAGCAGACTCACCACCGTTAAGCCAAGATTCTCCCAGGAGAAATCGAACTGCGGATGGAGGGACCCAACCAGCACCATGGGTAACAGAGCGGCCAGAACCATGCCCCAACCGATGGCCACTCCGCGCATCCACTCCTCTCCCGTGGTAGCGCGGCTGGGTAGAGCATTGCCGGCGAGAAGACCGTAGTGCCGGCCGTTTCCGTCCCGGACCGGAGGACGGGTTCCCATCCAGCTCAAGGTGGCAAAGCCCCATAGCAGAAGAAACAGCAGAAAGGCTTGCTGGATCAGATCGTTGAAGATCGATAGGCTGAAGCGAATCGTAAGCCCGTTGGCGGCGCGCAGTGCGAGGCCTCGGGCGGCGATGACCCACAGGCCTCCCCCCAAAAAGAGGAGCATGTGGAAGGGGCGCAAACGAGGGGATGGGCGTGAGGGTTGCAAAGGTAGAAAGACTCCTTTGGTTCAGACGGTCCTTTCCAGGATTGGACTCAACGATCGATGCGGCTCAGAGATGCTCCGATCGAAGGTTGGGATGCCGACGAGCCTCCTGCAAAGTAGAAAATCTGCTGAATCGATGACCTAGCGCCCTGCTGGGGGCCCGGCAAGCTGTTTTGGACAAGCTCCGAGACGCCAGCGCCCGGTTGGCTCAGGCCGTGGTATAAAACGGTGCCATATTCCTGAACTTGTGATAGCGCGCGGCCAGAAGCTCTTCGATGGAGAGGTGCTGCAAAGCATCCAGGTGCGCGACCAGCCTCTCGTCGATTCGCTTTGCCGCCAGAGCCGGGTCATTCTGCGTCCCTCCCTCCGGTTCGGGAATGACCTCGTCGACACAGCCCAAGCGCTTCACGTCATTCGCCGTATAGCGCAGAGCAGCGGCCGCCTCATGTTTACGGGCGGCGTCCTTCCACATGATGGAGGCACAACCTTCCGGGGAGATCACCGAGTAGATGGCGTTCTCCAGCATCAGGACGCGGTCCGCAACGGCCAGCGCCAAGGCACCGCCGGAGCCGCCTTCACCAGTGATTGTAGCGATGGTGGGAACCCTAAGGCGGGACATCTCCAGCAGGTTGCGGGCGATGGCTTCAGCCTGGCCGCGCTCTTCGGCGCCCAGACCCGGATTGGCCCCGGCACAGTCAATAAAGGTAAAGACCGGGCGATGAAACTTCTCCGCGATCTTCATGACGCGTAAGGCCTTGCGATATCCCTCCGGGTCGGGTGAGCCGAACTTGCGATCAACGCGCTCCTTTACCGTGCGGCCCTTTCGATTCGCAATCACCATCACCGGTTGGCCGTGGAAGCGCGCCATCCCCGCAGTCATTGCCGGATCGTCGGCAAACTGGCGATCTCCGTGAATCTCGCTGAAGCCGGTGAAGAGGGTCTGAATGAAGTCCATCGGGTAACAACGTTGCGGATGCCGGGCCAGCTCTGTCTTCACCCAGGCTACCGGAACCGGCGGCGCGGGTTGAGAGGAGTTTTTTGCGGATATGTTCTCTACCATCTCTTTTCCCAAGATGATTGTACGGGAGAAATGAATCCGGTGGCGTCCGGCGAAGAAGCCTGGCTGGTCGAGGCGGCTGGAGAGAAACCTTCACGGAGGGCCCAACCGTTCCGGGGGACGGGGCAGGAACCGCTTGGCGACGCTGGTGGTCGAGCTGGTTGTGTGTGGCTTCGGGTGTAGCCGGTCAGTGGATGATCTGTACCGCGCCGCGACCCACCAGGGACTCTACCTGTTCGATGAAAGTCACGTCCGCAGCCACGTTCAGTCCCTTCGGTTCCAGGTCCACTGCGAACTGCTTCGGTTCTTCCAGGCGCAGCATCAGTTTGCCGTCGCCGGGGAAGGCACGGAAGATCGCCTCCAGTTTGCAGAGCATCTGCGCATCCTGATGGTGCATGGGGACTCGGATGCGCAGGGCCTCGGGAAGTTTGATCTGAACGTCCTCCAGCGCTGTGATGGCGCTGATGGCCAGCTTGGGAGCGGCATCTTCGTCGCCGCGCAAGGCGCCTCGCACCAGAACCGGCACGTCCATCTTCAGCTTTTCGGACAACTTCTCATAGGCCGAGGAGAAAGCAATCAGGTCAATTCTGCCTACGTTATCCTCCAAGGTTGCTTGCGCGTACATCTCCCCCGTGCGCCTGGACTTGGCCACTTTGAGGCCGGTTATCACGCCAGCTATCTGAATCTCGTTGGAGGTATCCTCGCCGCGGCTGCGGCGGAACTGTTGAGGTTCGGGCTTCATCTCACAGGCGGTGACGGTATCTACCACCTTCAGGTTGCGCAATTTTTCGCGGTATCGCTCCAACGGATGGCCACTGACAAAAAAGCCCAGGACCTCCTTTTCATGCTGCAGACGGACATGCTCATCCCACTCTGGCGCTTCGGGAAGGGCGTCGTCACTGCGAGCGGGTCCGATCTCGTCAAACATGCCAAAGAGGCCGTGCTGACCGGAGGCGGAGTCGCGCTGAGACTTCTGGGCGCGCTCGATGGCCTTGTCAATGGCGGCGAAGACGCGGGCGCGGGGACCAAAGGAGTCCAAAGCGCCTGCCTTGCAAAGACTCTCCAGCACGCGCTTGTTCATCAGTCGGAGGTCCACCTTCTCGCAGAACTCATAGAGCGTACTGAAGCCGCTCTTCCCTGCCGCCTGCACCTCGGCGCGGGCGCTCAGAATGGAGTCGATGGCGTTGTGTCCTACGTTCTTGATGGCGGCCAGACCAAAGAGGATGGAGTCGCCGGTTGGGGTGAAGTTGGCGGTCGAGATCTGGACATCAGGCGGGATAACCGAGATGCCCAGTTCGCCGCACTCTCCGATATATTTGACTACGTTTTCGGGCTTGCTGGTCTCCGAGGTGAGCAGCGCCGCCATGAACTCTACTGGATAATGGGTTTTGAGCCAGGCGGTGTGGTAGGCCAGCAAGGAGTAGGCGGCTGAGTGCGACTTGTTGAAGCCGTAGCCGGCAAATTTAGCCATCTGGTCAAAGATCTCCCCGGCGGCGGCTTTGGGGTAGTTGCGCTCCGCTGCGCCGGCCAGGAAGACCTCGCGCTGCTTCTCCATCTCTGCAACGTCCTTCTTCCCCATGGCGCGACGCAGAAGATCGGCTCCTCCCAACGAGTAGCCACCGATGAGATTGGAGATCTGCATCACCTGCTCCTGGTAGACCATCACCCCCAAGGTCTCGCGAAGGATGGGTTCCAGATCGGGGAGAATGTACTCGACCGCGCGCCGACCCCACTTGCGTTCGATGAAGTCGTCGATCATCGACATCGGGCCAGGGCGATAAAGCGCATTGAGCGCCGTGAGATGCTCGATCGAGTTGGGCTTGTAACGGCGAAGAACGTCTTGCATACCGCTGGACTCAAACTGGAAGACCCCGGAGGTGAGGGCGCGGTGAAAGACGCGCTCAAAGGTCGTCTCGTCTTCAAGGTCGATCGTGGCCAGATCAACAGTCTCCCCGCGGTTGGACTGGATCAGCTTCAGACAGTCGTCGATCACCGTGAGCGTGGTCAGGCCTAGGAAGTCCATCTTGAGAAGCCCCATCTTCTCTACGGCTTTCATGTCGTAGCTAGTGACAATTGCATCATCTTTTGTTCGTGTTACCGGAACAAGTTCAGTAAGCGGTTGAGGAGCGATGACGACTCCTGCCGCGTGTACGCCGGCTCCGCGCACCAAACCTTCCAGTCGCTGAGCCGTGTCGATAAGTTCCTTGATCTTGGGGTCAGCATTATACGCCGAGCTCAGCAGCGGATTTTCCTGCAGGGCCTGTTCGATGGTGATGCCTACGGTGGTCGGGATGAGCTTGGCGATGCGGTCAACTTCGCCGTAGGGCATGTCGAAGGCTCTGCCAACATCCTTAATCGCCGCTTTGGCGGCCATGGTATTGAAGGTGATGATCTGGGCTACCTGGTCGTTTCCGTACTTGCGTCGGACGTACTCGATGACCTCGCCTCGGCGGTTCATATCAAAGTCGATGTCGATATCCGGCATCGAAACCCGCTCAGGATTCAGGAAGCGCTCAAAGAGCAGATCGTTTTGCAGCGGATCGATGTTGGTAATCTCCATGACATAGGCCACCAACGAGCCTGCGGCTGAGCCGCGACCCGGGCCCACGGGAATGCCGTGCTCTCTGGCGTAGCGAATGAAGTCCCATACAATCATGAAATAGCCTGGAAACTTCATCTGCTTGATGCATTCAATCTCGCGCTGCAGCCGGGCCTCGTAGTCGGCGATGGACCTGCGCAGCTTGCCGGTGTCTTCCAGGTGTCTGATCGCGGTTTCTCGGCGATGATGCCAGCCGTCTCGGCAGACCTGCTCGAAGTAGGTGTCGAGATCCAATCCGTCTGGGCAGTCGAACTGAGGAAACGGATTCTTTACCTTGGAGAGCTCGAGCTCACAGCGCTCTGGGAATTGCATGGTGCGGGTACAGACCTGGGGCGCATGGGTGAAGAGGCGATGCATCTCCTCGGCGCTCTTGACATAGAACTCCTGCGTGTCGAACTTGAAGCGTTTGGGATCGTTCATGCTGCCCGCAGTTTGCACGCAGAGTAGAACCTCGTGAGCGCGGGAGTCCTGATCTTCGATGTAATGGGAGTCGTTGGTGGCGATCAGGGGAATGTCGAGGTCTTTTTCCAGGCGAAACATGGCCTCGGTGACGGTTTTGTCTGGCTCCAGATGGTGATCCTGGATCTCAAGGAAGAAGTTTCCCCGGCCGAAGATCGTCTCCAGTTCGCCGGCTGCCCGCTTGGCCAGGTCATAGTTTCCCTCCATGATGTGCTGGCTCACCTCGCCGGCAAGGCAGCCGGAGAAGCAGAGGAGTCCCTCGGTGTGCCTGGCGAGAAAGGATTTGGAGACGCGGGGCTTCTTGTAAAAGCCGTGCAGTGCGGCCTCGCTGGTGAGCCGAACCAGATTTCTATAGCCGGCCTCATTCTCCGCCAAAACCAGCAGATGGTTGTATTTAGAGTCCGGGTCGGCGTGCTCTCGCAGGTGGGACTCCTCCTTGCAGATGTAGAGCTCGCAGCCCAGGATGGGCTTCAGGTTCTTCTTCTTCATGGCGTCGAAGAAGTGAACGGCGCCGTAGATGTTGCCATGGTCGGTGATAGCGGCAGCCGTCTGGCCGAGTTTGGAGAGATGTTTCGCCAGCTTATCAACGTCGCAGGCCCCGTCCAGGAGCGAGTAATCGGTGTGCAAATGGAGATGGGTGAACTCGGCGGCCATAGCGCTAGTGTACGAATCCCCTTCTTGTGGAGGAAGGCCCTTGCGCAGCAAACCCATCCGGGGCTCGTTCCGGAGCCGCCACTGGGCGAGTTGCTGAAGACACTGAAGACAAAGCTTCGGGCTCCCTCAAAATGAGACTCAGGCCATTGCGTAGCTCTGATGTGGCTGCATCTGTAGGCTGCGTTTTGGCTCGATTTAGCGGCCCGTTTGCAGCAGTCTCCTAGCGCAAGGCCGCCGTCTCGACTCGGGTCAAGGGGAGATGATGGATCTGCTTGAGGAGGCTGACGAGGTTTTTGTCTACCTTGGACATACTGTTGTCAAAGCCGAAGCGAGGATCATCGATAGACCATAAGATCACCCTGCTGTTAGGGAGTGTAACTGTAATCGAAACTCCGTTTTCAGGATCATTATTCAAGTGAAAGACGATATCAGCGGCCTGTGGAGTTTGAACCAACTGGTAGTAACCCCAGGCGGAGAGGTCCGCTTGCAGATCCTTGAGGTCAATATTTCTGATGGAAGTAGGAGTCGTTTCTGGCCAGCCCGCTTCCAGATAGACCTTCCTGGCGTTGAAGAATTGAGGAGGGATGGGGCCTGTGGCGCGGAGCAGCGTCTCAAAGGAGGGACGCAGAGCGGTATTGGGGTTTAATCCAGTGGATCGGGCGGGAGGACGGGAGACCCGAGTGCTTATCTGATAGGTGAGCCACTCGATGGACTGAGCCAGGGCGATCTTGCCTTTGGGAATATTCGCTCCGCGGCCAGCGCGCACCGTGATTCTGTCGATCGGGGTGGGATTGGCTTGGTCTTTGCCCGGGTCGAGGATGATGAGCTGGAGATAGGGCTGATGCTGGCGTCCCGTGGACCACCCATAAGCGGGGGTGATGATCTCCGGCATGGCCTCAATACCACGTATCTGAAAGATGAGGTCAGCGTGGTCGGGCGAGTCCACCAGATGAAAGTAACCCCACTGCTGGAGCGCGGCATAGAGCTCGTTGTAGATGACGTTGGGAGCTCCGGGAATCTGGCCGTTGAAGTAGTCGTTGGCTCCGGCGTTGGAGAGAAAGACGTTTCTGGAATCGGTGACGCGCTCGATGACAGCCTTGGGTGGAGGAGGCTGAACTATGGTGGGCGTTCTGCGGGCACAGCCTGGAGTACACGCCAATGCACAAGCCAGAACTCCGGCCCGGGAGAGTACCGTCCAGCGCGAGCGGCCGGGGGAGATCTTCTCGCCGCGATGGTATCGAGACAACCGCTTCATCAGAGTCACCTCCGTTGGAGGATTCAAACCGTGATTGCTTCCAACGATACACGACGCAACCCACGACGCAACGCGGCTGGCGGCCAGTGAACCCAGATTTCCAAAGGCGCCCTGCGGTGTCTCCGACGCCCGCCGATCACATTCAACAGCGTGATATTTCTCGCTTCCGCTTGAGAGCGACATCTCCGGAAGAGGGATCCGCAGCGGCCAAGAGCCGGTCTTGGCAGCATTTGAAGAGCCGTACCGGTGCATGGCGATGCTCACGGCTGCCGACATAAAACCTTGTTAGAATCCAAGGGCATGAGGGACTCAATCCTGTTGGGCTGGATCTTTCGCTACTTCCGGCGGCGTTCCCGGCAGAGAGATTTGCAGGCGGCCTCCGGATGGCCAACCACGACCGCAAAGCTGCTGGAGGGGAAGATGGTTCCCTGCGATGAACTGGTTCAGGGGACGGCTGCGCAGAGCTTTCAGGTAGAGTACCCGTATTACTTTGCCCTGAAGGAGGAGTACTTCGGCGGATATCTGAGGAGTGTTCCCTGCTCCGACTCGGAGGGCAACCGGTGGATGCGGGAGGTGGGTGAGGCGAAAGCCGTTGTGGTGCGGTTTGATCCTGCCAATCCGGACCGAACACACGCGTTGGAGAGCGACAATCCCGGCACTCTGCCATTCAGAATCTGGGAGATGTGATCCATGGGCGCAAAGACTGCTTCGGTTCCTAGAATGTTGCAGAGCCACTTGACCGACCCATACCAGCGCGGTTGATGTTATCTCTCCGCGGGATGCGGCTCCTTGGATGAAAATGGCGGGTTGAGCTACTTACCGCTCCGCTGCGGGATACCCCATTGGTAGATAAGTTCGGCGAAGCCATACTGGCCGTTGCGCCCTGAGGGGTAGTCGCTGCCGACAACACTCTTTCCTTTGGTGTAGGAGTAATAGGTATTGAAGCTGAGTCGGGATGTGAGCTGCCAGTAGCAGGTAAGGTCTGCAATGGATGCGAAAGAGCTATCGCCGCCGCTTGG
>DAHWOF010000061.1 GCA_027335345.1 Granulicella sp.
GCTCGCGATGATTATAGATTTCACCGTTGAAGACGATGACGGTGTCGCGGTCTTCGGAAAAGATGGGCTGATCGCCCTTGGCGAGATCGAGGATCTTGAGACGAGCCACTCCAAGAAAGCAGTTGGCCGATTGGAAGATGCCCTGCTGATCGGGTCCACGATGAAGCAAGGTTGTGGTTGCCCGACGGATGCGCTCGGGGTCAGGGCGCCATTTTTTCGTGGTAAATCCGACTATGCCACACAAAGGGTCAACCTCTAAAAAAGCGGCCACTTTCGGAGGGAATGTTTCTGTAGTTTACCTTGGCCCGCTTCGGGCAGTAAAGATAAGCGCGAACCGCCCGCGCGATGCAGGCGCGAGTGTTTTCGATGGCGGAGGAATCTCTTTTTTGATCGTACAGCGACAAGAGCCGCATGCTAGCGGGAGGCTCGACCCACCGCCTCTGGAATGCTTCCGCCGACTCACTGCCGCCTTGGCCCCGCTCCAGCCCAGGCTCGATGTCTGATGGCCCGAAAATGGGGCCCCCAATTTTCCTTCCAATACTAGTGGGCGCCTCTCGCTGGATAGGCTCTATGCGATTGACCGCATTGTGCGCTATCGTTCTTCGGAAGAGAGTTTGAGGCGCCCGGTTGCCCTGACTTCGCTCCGGGGCGGTCGCGCGGGGGGAAGACGATGAAAGCCATACAGATAAGGAAGACGGGCGGCCCCGAGGTGATGGAGCTGGTCGATTTGCCCGTGCCCAGGCCGGCAGCGGGACAGGTTCTGGTCAAGATCGAAGTCTCGGGTGTGAACTTTATCGACGTCTATCTGCGGGAGGGGCGATATCCGGCGGAGCTGCCGTTTGTTCCCGGGCAGGAGGCGGCCGGCACTGTGGCGGAGTTGGGTGCGGGGGTGAGCGGGTTCGCTGTGGGCGACCGAGTGGCCTGGAACGGGACGCGGGGAACCTATGCCGAGTTTGCCTGTGCGCCGGCCGCGCAGCTATTGAAAGTACCCGCAGGCATGAGCAGCGTTGAGGCGGCTGGCTGCCTGTTACAGGGGCTGACGGCGCACTATCTGGCTCACGATGCGCATGCCATTCAGGCTGGAGAGACGGTGCTGATCCATGCCGGGGCCGGCGGCGTGGGGTTGCTCCTGACGCAGATGGCCAAACGGCTGGGAGCTCGCGTACTGACCACGGCCTCCTCGCAGCAAAAAGCGGAGCTGTCCCTGGCGGCCGGCGCCGACAAGGTGATCCTGTACACCGTGGAGAGCTTTGTGGAGGAGGTCAAGCGGCAGACCGATGGCGATGGCCTGCCAGTCGTCTATGACTCGGTGGGGAGGACAACCTTTGACGATTCGCTGAAGTGTCTGCGGCCGCGCGGCCTGCTGGTGCTCTTTGGAGCCTCCAGTGGAGCTGTCCCAGCGCTGGATCCCATCCGGCTGATGGCGGGGTCGCTCTACCTGACGCGTCCCACGCTGAAGGACTATGTTCGCACCCGGAGCGAGTTGGAGCGGAGGGCCGCAGATGTCTTTGGATGGGTGGCGAGCGGTGCATTGAACGTGCGGGTGGGGGCGACCTACCGGCTTGCAGAGGTCCGCCAGGCGCATATCGATCTCACCGGACGGAAGACCTCCGGTAAGGTGCTGCTGATGATATAGATCTGTGGCGACCGGAGATCGGCTGGGTGGGGATTTCCTCATGCCATGCCGTAGACTAGAGCCAAAGCCAGGCCACTTGGAACCTCTCGTGACCTCTGCCTGGGGCGTCGCCTTTTCTGGGTGACGCCGAGCAAGAGGTTGCGGCCGTGAGACAGAGCGGCCATGGCTTTGCTGTTGAAACAGCTTGCCTGATGTTTCTGCATTGCCGCCAATCAGAGCAATGCGTTGATTTTATTCTGCTAGAGCAATGGAATGTTCGGGAAGCGCGGTGAGACTCCGCCACTGCCCCGCAACTGTGATGTGCGCACCTTGCCCCTTCCGCGCGTTTATAGGCGGCTTATGGGTAAGGTGAGGCCGGCCCAGAGACCCCCACTGATCGTCCAAAGGACATTGGGAAGGGCGGATCTCTTGAAGTCAAGGGCTGACCTTGAAATCGCGCCAGTCAGGAGACCGGTTCCTCTGCTGTTTGCCTACCACGCTCCCGAAGGGGGGGCGGAGGAGATGAGTATGCGATTTCGCGTGGGCCGTACTTTGTTGGGTATGGGGTCCAATCGGCGCGCCAAACTGGCTCGGCGGGCCGCCTTCACACTCTCGATGATCGTCCTTCTTTCCACTGGCGCGAAGGCCGTGGTGGTGCGCGGACATGTGACGGATGCGTTGGGCAAGCCTGTCCCGGGCAGTCTGGTGAGGCTGATTCAGGACAACAAGGTGGTTGCCATGGACTACGCCGACTCCAAGGGGGCCTTCGAGATTCGCTATGCGGAGCCCGGCAGGTTTGAGCTGGTCGGTTCCGCGGCAGGATTTTTGCCTGCGGTTGGCATCGAGATCTATGGCGGAAGCACCGATGTGGTAAAGCGGGATGTGGTCTTATCCGCAACCACTGTGAAGCAGGATGTAACGGTGAGCGCGACAGGGATTCCGACGCCGCTGCCGCAACTCACCTCTCCGGTAACCGTGATTCCGCGCGATGCGTTCTCCATGCAGCCCGACCTGATCGACGCGATGCGGCAGGAGCCGGGCGTGTTCATGGTGCAAACCGGGCAGATGGGTGGTGTGACCAGTCTGTTTCTGCGCGGAGGTAGCTCGACGGCGAACCTGGTGATGATGGATGGGTCGCCGGCCGATGACATCGGCGGAACGTTCGACTTTGGAACGGTGAGTTCCGCGGCGGTGAACAGCGAGACCGTGGTGCGTGGGCCGGATTCGGCGATGTACGGAACGGATGCTGGAGCCGGCGTGGTCACGATCGATACTCCCAAGGGAAATACTGCCGAACCGCTGCTGGACTATGAGGGAGATGCGGGCAATCTGTGGACCTACCGTAACCAGGTTTCGCTGGGTGGGACGCTCCAGGGCCTGGATTACTACACGGCATTTTCGCGGTTGGATACGTCCAACGCACTGCCCCAGGATGAGTACCACAACGAGACGGACGCAGCTAACATCGGCTACAACTTCAAGGGCAATACACAGCTCCGCTTCACCCTGCACAATACGGATGCCGTGCAGGGAGTGCCCGGGGCCTGGGATTTTCAGGGTGTTGCGCAAAGCAACCGGCAGGCCGACCAGGATCTATTCGCTAGCATGACGGTAGAGAACTGGTACAAGACCAAGTGGCACAACCTGGTGCGCTATGACATCGCCCGCAAGCGGGAACAGGAAAAGGAGTTCGCCGCCGGAGGCACATTCCTGGCGAACGATCCGGGAGCGTATGGTCCAGACATCGCCGGGCCCGGGAACGTGGGCAACGTGGTAACGATTCGAGGCGCGAACGGCTATACGGCGACCGGTCAGGTGCAGCTCTATACGGGCAACAACTACGACCAGGACAGCAATCTCGACGAGGTGTACTACCAGACGGACTATAGCGTCTCACCGCATCTCATCTGGCTCTTCGGCTTCCGCTACGACGATGAGCGGGGTTCCTTCAACGACTACGATCCCAGCTTCGACTACGTGGAACACGAGTCCCTCCAGCGGCCGAACTACGAGTACAACCTGCAGTTTCAGGGAGAGTTCTGGCATCGTCTGTTCTACTCCGCGGGCGGAGCCGTGGAGAAAAACCACCTGTTTGGCATCGCCGGGACACCACGGATCGGCTTCACCTATGTTCCGGTGCGGCCGGCTCAGGGCTTGTTTCGTGGAACGCGGTTGCGGGCCAACGTGGCCACCGGCGTCCAGGAGCCGACGCTGGCGGTTCAGTTCGAGAGCCTGTACACGCAACTGCTGGAGGCGGGCGATACGACCGATATTGCCTTGTACCACATCGGGCCGCAGGGAGCCGAGGACTCCCGTACGTACGATGTAGGCGTTGACCAGAATATCTTTGGCGAAAAGCTGGTCCTGAAAGTCGGCTATTACCACAACATGTTCAACAATCAGTTGGAGGGGGTGGATGCGCAGGCCCTGGACCAGTACTTTGGCCTGAATCTCAATCCGAACATCGGGATCTATGAGGCCTATGTGAACTCCCTGGCTTACAGTGCCCAGGGATTAGAGGCGGCGCTGGTCTGGCAGCCGCATCCTCACTTCCTTTTCCGCGCGGGCTATACCTATCTGGATGCGCGCGTGCTGCAGTCGTTCTCCTCTGACGCCGTAGCGGCTCTGCAGGGGACGCCGACCGAGAATCCGAACCTGCCGGGAATCGCGATTGGCGCTTTGAGCCCTCTGGTAGGAGCGCGTCCCTTCCGTAGAGCCCCCAACTTCGGCTACTTCAGCGCGGAGTACACACACCGCTCCATGACAGCTTCCATGGAAGGAGCTGTGGCCAGCCGCAGTGACGACTCCACTTTTCTGGAGAATGAAGATCTCAACGGGGGCAACACGCTGCTGCTGCCGAACCGGAATCTGGACTTCGGGTACACCAAGCTGGATATGAATGTGAACTTCGCGCTCAAGCACGGACTATATTACTTCGTTCAGTTCGACAATCTGCTCAACGACCAGCATATCGGTCCTATCGGTTACCCGGCATTGCCGCTCACCTTCCGGAGCGGGCTCGAGCTTCGGCTGGGCGGGAAGCCGTAGGCTCCCAAGGAAGGGTCCGGTAGCGCAGAGCGTGGTTATCGCCGGGAGCGACCTCCAGGTTGCGTAGATAGCGGAGAATCCAGCGGATTTTCACCTTCGGGGATAGTTTTTGCATCTCACTGTCCAGGCGTGGGTTAGGCCCACATTACTCACATTACTGAGGGTGGATGGCGGAGGCTCGGCGACACTGGCCGCTCCAAGCCAGGAGGTTTCAGCGGTGCGCCGCTTCAGAGATCCATCGACAGGAACGGGGCTCGAATCCGGCCAGGATGGCGTAGCATTACCTCGGGGACCGGGGCGCCATCCGGCGTCGAAGAAGACCGTCTAACTGTATGGAGGAAGAGGAAATGTCCAGGAATCGATTTAGGAGAGCATTACCCGTTCTGCTGGCCGGGGTTGCGGCTTTGGCTCCGTCCGTGTACGCCCAGGGAATTCCCAACGAGGCCCTGCTTCCCACTACGGCGACAATTTCGGTGGAAACCAAGACCCTAAGGCCGTTGGATCCAAGCAAGCTGAAGCTCCAGGTGGGGCGGGACGTCATTCCCATCCGTTCTGTCACGCCGATCCCCCCGCCTACGACGCAACTGGCCATCCTGATCGATGATGGGCTGCGGGGTTCGTTTGACAACCAGCTCAATGATCTGGCGCAGTTCATCATGGAGCTGCCACCGGGCGTCCAGGTTTTGCTGGGATATATGCGCAACGGCATTGTGATCGGAATGCACAGATTCACCGCGGATCACAGGGCCGTGGTCGCCCAGATGCGTATTCCCATTGAGATCGCGGGTGTGGATGCGAGCCCTTATTTCACTCTGTCGCAGTTTGTGAAGCAATGGCCGTCGAACTTGCCGGGTCCGAGGTTTGTCTTGATGATCACCAACGGCATTGACCCGTACAACGGTTCTTACTCGATCATGAATCAGGACAGCCCCTATGTACAGGCGGCGCAGGAAGACGCCGAGCGGGCCGGAGTGGCTGTGTACTCGATCTACTGGGGACAGGACTGGCCACACCGAGCTCGGGGGAGTTTGAGCGGTCAGAGCTATCTGGCCCAGGTTGGCGATGCCACGGGAGCCGAGTCCTACAACATCGGAACCATTACGCCGCCTGACCTGACCCCTTACCTGAAGCAGTTCAAGCAGGCAGTTGGGAATAGCTACCTGGTGCAGTTCGATTTGCCGGCGATGAAGCTTAAGCCAGACACGCTGGTTCACATCAAGCTAACGACAAGTCAGCGGGGCATCAAAATTCATGCACCACATAACGTGCATCCCGGCGTGAATTTGGACTAGACCGGGCAGACGTAAACGACGGGTTTGTTTCTCTGAGGTTCGGCTGCGAGCTGGGGCTTCTCTTTTCGGGCTCTCCAGAAATCCGGCGTTGCCTCCCATTGGGGAGAGGGGCGCCGTGGAGATTGGGAGGTCAGGGAGGGGGGGAGAACGGCCGGGGACGAACCTGTTTTTCTTTGTAATTTTGCAGGGTAGCTAATGAAGCGTGTGAATCCTCGATCCGGAGACTGTACCATGGAGCAGGAACGAGGTGTATGAACGAGGGTCGTTGGGTTCTGTTGATTGCGAGTGAGGTGGGCGGGACCGATTCCGTCTCGGACCGGGCGATGGAGCGTCTGGTGGAGGCCATAGCCGCGGAGGGCTATGAGGTGGTGAGGACTTCGACGCCCGAGGACGGGTTGTCGCTGGTCACTTCAGATCCATCGCACAGCGCGATTCTTCTGGATTGGGATCTGGAAGGGGAGAACCAGTTCGATGAGCGCGCCGCGCTGAAGATCCTGCGCGCGGTTCGCCGCCGGAATAAGAAGATTCCAATTTTTCTGATCGCAGACCGGACCCTGGTGAGCGAACTGCCGCTGGAGGTGGTCAAGCAGGTCCATGAATACATTCACCTCTTCGGGGACACGCCGGCGTTCATCGCCAACCGCGTGGACTTTGCCGTGGAGCGTTACCACGAGCAACTGTTGCCGCCCTACTTCCGCGAACTGAAGAAGTACACCGATCAGGGAGCCTACTCCTGGGATGCTCCTGGACACATGGGCGGGGTGGCCTACCTGAAGCATCCGGTTGGAATGGAGTTTCACAAGTTTTTCGGCGAGAACATCATGCGTTCGGACCTTGGAATCTCCACCTCGCCGCTGGGTTCCTGGCTGGATCATCTGGGGCCTCCAGGGGAAAGTGAGCGCAACGCGGCGCGCATCTTCGGCGCCGACTGGACCTTTTATGTGCTGGGAGGATCTTCCGCCTCCAATCAGATTGTGGGTCACGGCGTGATTGCGCAGGATGACATAGTGCTGGCCGATGCAAACTGCCACAAGTCGATCTCTCACTCGCTGACAGTTACCGGGGCCCGGCCGGTGTACTTCAAGCCGACGCGCAATGGCTACGGGATGATCGGGCTGGTGCCGATCAAGCGCTTCAGCCCGGAGAACGTGCAGGCGCTGATTGATCGCAGTCCCTTCGCGGCCGGCGCGCGCTCCAGGACGCCGACCTACGCTGTGGTGACCAACTCCACCTACGACGGGCTCTGTTACAACGTCGACCGAGTGGTGGAAGAGCTCTCCAAGAGTGTTCCGCGGGTGCACTTCGATGAGGCGTGGTACGCCTATGCGAAGTTTCACGAGATCTATCGAGGGCGCTATGCCATGGGCGTGCGGGACGAGATGCCGGACCGCCCGGTGATCTTCTCCACCCAGTCCACGCACAAGATGCTGGCGGCCTTTTCCATGGCCTCCATGGTGCATGTGAAGCTGAGCCCACGGGCGCCGCTGGACTACGACCAGTTCAATGAAGCGTTCATGATGCACGGCAGCACCTCGCCCTTCTATCCTCTGATTGCGTCCATCGATGTGGCTGCGGCGATGATGGATGATCCTGCCGGTCCGACGTTGATGAGCGAGACACTGCAGGACGCCATCAGCTTTCGCAAGGCGATGTCGTCGATTGCGCACCGGTTGCGCAAAGCCGAGCAGGGCTGGTTCTTCCGTCTCTACCAGCCGGAGTACGTCTTCGATCCGCTGGATGGAAAGACGTATCTGCTGGAGGAGGCCGCCGATGGTCTGCTCACCAACCGCTCCAGCGCCTGGACGCTGAAGCCGGGTGAGGAGTGGCATGGTTATCAGGATGAAGACATTGCGGACGACTACTGTATGCTGGACCCCACCAAGGTGACGATCCTTTCGCCGGGCGTGAACGCTCAGGGCGTCTTCGCCGATTGGGGGATTCCAGCCGCGATTCTCACGGAGTTTCTGGATGGCCGCCGGGTGGAGATTGCTCGGACTGGCGATTACACCGTCCTGGTTCTATTTTCAGTGGGCACCAGCAAAGGCAAGTGGGGAGCGCTGCTGGAGAATCTCTTCGAGTTCAAACGGCTTTATGACAGTGAGGCGCCGCTGGAAGAGGCGTTGCCGGAGTTGGTGATGAAGTATCCGGCTCGCTACCGCAACGTGACGCTGAAGGAGCTGAGCGACGAGATGCACTCCGTGATGAAGCAACTGAAGCTTCCGGCGCTGGTGAATGCAGCCGCGGACGAGGATTTTGACCCCGTGCTGACGCCGGCCCAGACCTATCAGAAGCTGCTCCGCGGGGAGACCGAGAAGGTGCGTTTTGCCGAGATGGCAGGGCGCATCGCAGCGGTGATGCTGGTTCCATATCCGCCGGGAATCCCCATGTCGATGCCGGGTGAGCGGCTGGGCAGCGCAGAGAGTCCGGTGATCAAGCTGATCCTGGCCATGGAGGAGTTTGGCAAGCGATTCCCGGGCTTTGAGCGCGAGACGCACGGTGTCGAGGTGGATGAGAACGGAGATTACTGGATGCGCGCCGTGATCGAGACTGGGAGTGTGCGAAAGAACGGCCGCAAGCAGCGGGGTCCGAGTTCGGCGCCTCCGGTGAAGCGGCGCAAGAATAGCCTTCCCGGTGACGATGGACCGCCGGGTCCGGGCACACCTATCCGGATCTCCCCGGAACGGTAGAGGCTGAAGGGCTGGTAGAGATGACCGGCGCCATGTTGGGAGGGCAGCTTCCGGCGGCCCTGTCACAACAGGGCGAAGGCGAAGATCGGGATTGGCTCGCTCGTCGCCGTTTGCCGGGGTGTGGGTTGCCTGGAGATGAGTGCCGCGGCGTCTTGTGAGGCGGTAGGCCGTCGATTTCTAGCTTCTCTTTCCCAACGACGGGAGCCTCTCGTTGGGGTGTGGTGGATGGATGCGTGAGTCTCTCGAAGGTTGGATCGAGAGCGATGCAGGGAAGACATTGTGGTCCGCTGCAAGGAAGAGTGTGGATGGAGATCGATCTTGCGACCGTGGAGGCTCCGGAAGAAGCGATTCGGGCGCAGGTCTGCGTGATCGGAGCGGGGATCGCCGGACTGGCGCTGGCGCGAAGGCTGGCTCTGGGCCGAGCGGATGTCGTGGTGCTGGAGGCTGGTGGACGTTGTTTGGAGGCTGATGGGCAGGAGATCTTTGCCTCGGCAGAGCTGAGTGGGCAGGCGAATCTGGGCACGACGGAGGGGCGCTTTCGGGTCTTTGGAGGCTCGTCGCTGCGCTGGGGAGGTCAGGTGCTCTCGATGGGGGGTGAGACGGCCTGGCCGGTACGGTCTGAAGAGCTGGCTCCCTTTGTGGACGAGGCGGAGAGGCTTCTTGAGGTGGGAAGGCTTCCGTTTGACGCGGCAGGCTTCTTCGCGGCCATTGGGGCACCCGCGCCGCCACTGCTGGCAGAGCTGAGCGGGGTGGATGCGAGGGTATCCAAGTGGATGGCGTTTCCGCGCAGAAACCTGGCTGCCTCGCTGGGAAGGGAGTTGCTGGATCGTGCCCGGGTGTATCTGCACGCCCAGGTGGTGGAGTTGCAACTCGGTTCGGGAGGCCGACGCGTTGCGGGTGGGGCCAGCCAGGCAAACCACCCAGACCGCATCTCGTCTGTGGTGGTGAAGACCCCGGCGGGAGCGCTGGTGCGGTTTGAGGCCCAGGAGGTGGTTCTGGCGGCGGGAACCGTGGAGAGCGTACGGCTCTTGCTTGCATCGCGCTCGGTGGAGGAAGCGGGGGTCGGTAACGCGCAAGATCAGGTAGGGCGAAACTTTCACGATCATCTGACCCTGCCGGCAGCCACGCTGACCGGAGAGGCGCGGGAGTGGATAGCCGGCCAGTTGCGGCCCTGGGTCTTCTTTGCCGGGTGGAGCGATATGCGAGGCGGAACGCTGCACAGCGTGAAACTCGCAGCTTCGGCCGAATTGTGCCAGAGGCTTGACCTGAATCCGATTCTGGCCCACATTGCGATCGAGGAGCCCCCGGGGAGGGGCGTTGCGGTGGTGCGGGAGATGCTGACCGCGTTGCAGCGGGGTGAGATTGGCCGGGCGCTGGCGGCCCATGCTCTGAAGATTCCTGGAGCGATGCTGGATGGAGCTCGGCTGGTGCTGGGAGCCAAGCTGCAAAACCGCCGGTTTGTGTCCAGGAGAGCTGTCTTGTCGCTGCGGTTGAATGTCGCCCAGGATGCGCCATCCCGTTCTCGCATCACGCTAGGAGACAGGCTCGATCCGTTTGGAGTGCCCCAGGCGGTGGTCGATTGGCGGGTGAGCGGGCACGAGGTGAGTTCGATTCGGCGCTATGCGGCGCATCTCCGGGAGCAGTTTCAGGCGATGGGGCTCACGGGGGTGCAGTGGGCCAGGGGGGTGCTGGATGCAGAGGAGCCGATGGAGGGTCTGGAAGACGCGCGCCATGCCATGGGCGGAGCCTGCATGGGAGAGGATCCCCGCAGCAGCGTGGTGGATGCGCAGATGCGGGTGCATGGCGTGGAGAATCTCTCCATTGCCGGCGCAGCGACGTTTCCGGACGGGAGTCCGCAACTGCCCACGCTCACGATGATGGCGCTGGCGCTGCGGCTGGCGGACAGGATCCAGACGCGGCTGGCCGGTTGAGATCTGCAGCGGTTGGAGCGCGGTTTCGGTGGAAGAGGCGCCCGGCTGAGGGCTGCCGGCGCCGGTCCTTGGGGGTCGCCTTTTTGGCGCCGAGGCTCCTCCTGACCACGGCAGGAAGAGGCCGGTGCGGGCTTCCAACAGGGCCACAGAGCCAATGGCCAAACGGCGAATGGCTTTTGCGCTGCGTTGTGAGTCCGTGGGTCTGGCTTTCCGCAACGGCCTTTTGCAAGAAAGCAAGCGTCTGTGGAGATTTGCGGTAAAGGCTCGCTCGCAGGGTGCCAAACTGCCGGAGTGGCTGGGAGCGATTCAGGAGGAGTTCGCTAAAAATTTAAAGATTTGGCCTAGCTTTTTCGTCGCGGAGGAGTCTAGCATTCAGGTAGTTCCAATTTTTCGAATCTCCGACTGGCAATTGTGTTCAGAGGCGGCTCTTCACTCTGAATCATCTGGCTTTCTTTGATTGCATCTGCTGCGTGCGTTTAGCAACAAGAGTTTGTAGGAGATTTTGGGCCCGAGGTGTCTCATGAAACATCGAGTTCTGGTTGTAGACGATGACCATCTGGTAGCAGACACTCTCAATCTGGTCTTTCAGGCCAACGGTTACGAGTCCGAAGCGGTGTACTCGGCTGCTGAGGGTTTGGATCGTGCGCGCAGCTTCAATCCAGGGCTTCTGCTCTGCGACGTCTCTATGCCCGAGACCAGCGGTCTGCAACTGGCCGAGACGGTGCAGCAGGAGATGCCTGAATGCAAGCTGCTGATGCTGACTGCATACTCGGCGAACGTCGCCAAGGTGGAGCAGCATGTGATCCGTACCCGCCGCCCGCTGAAGCTCCTTAATAAACCTTGCCGTCCCGAACTCCTCCTGCGCGAGGCCGAGTCCCTACTGCGAACTGCCTGAAGACCCCCTGTCCAGTTCTCTCGAACGCTCTCGCGCGGAGACCCAAGAAGAGTTCGGGGTGCAAGGGATAGAAGTGAGGATGCATTGAGCCCGGCGCAGTCAGCTCCGTAACCGCAGACGGAGATGAGATGTGGAGAGGTCGCTTCTTTGCAGAGATCTCGGCAATCAACAGATTTCCGGAAGCAGTCTGGCGGGGCCGCAGCCTGGCGCCGCCGTGATGCGAAGCCCAAAAACCCTGGGGCAACTGTCCCAAGACGACGCTGCCTGGGGCTATCTCCGCGATGTCTTTTTGCGCAAGAACTGCTCTAGACTCTCGATTAGATGTCTGACCGAATTCCCAGCCTCGCCGACCTTCGCCGATCCCGCGCTCGCAAGCCGGCGTCGGCGAAAGTTGTTCCGCTTTCGCTGTTCGAAAGTGAAGATCCCAGGGATGATGCTGCGCAGGAGCCGGTACGTCTTCCGTCAATGATCGTGGAGGCAAGCGCGCTTCCATCAGAGCCGCGTTCGGCGCAGCAGGATCCGGGCCTGCAAGATCCAAAACGGAAGGACAGGCAGGACTCGCCGCCCGCAGACGGGGGAAGGAGTGACGGGTTGCGGAGGGCCGCCTTGCCGGAGGTCTTCAGCGTGGGAGAACTCGTCCGCCATGTGCGGGATCTGGTGGAACGCGCCCACAACCACGTCACGGTGGAAGGCGAGATCTCGAACTGGCGCCCGGCTTCGAGCGGCCACTGCTACTTCACCTTGAAGGATGCAGAGGCCCAGCTCTCGATCGTCATCTTTCGCCGTCAGGCAACGCTGCTACGCTTCCGCCCCAAAGATGGAGACTCGGTGCGCGTCTCCGGTTCGCTCTCGGTGTACGAGTCACGCGGCCAGCTTCAGCTCGTGGCAGAGACGATGCAGCAGACTGGCTTGGGGGCTGTTCTGGCCGCCACGCAGGCCTTGAAGGAACGTCTGCGCCGGGAGGGGTTGTTTGCCAACGCCCGGCCGCTGCCGCCGTTTCCGTGTTGCATCGGCGTGGTGACCAGCCTGCAAGGTGCTGCGCTGCGTGACATCGTCAAGGTCTGCCGCCGTCGCCATGCAGGGGTCCGTCTGCTGATTTATCCGGCATCCGTGCAGGGTCCGAACTGCCCTGCGGAGGTGGCGGCCGGCGTGCGCTGGTTCAGCCAGCGAGCGCAACGCGCAGCCGAAGCGGGTATTCCTCTTCCGGCCTCCATGGAGGCGCTGGCGCCGGATCTTTCCGTCGCAAGCAGCTCTCGGCAGGAGTTGAAAGACCGCCTGGATGAGGGAGTGGTTGACGTCATTCTGGTGGCGCGTGGCGGCGGTTCCTGGGAGGATCTCCATGGCTTCGACGCCGAGGATGTCGCGCAGGCGATTGCCGGTTCATATCTTCCGGTGATTACCGGCATCGGCCATGCCACGGACACGACCATCGCCGATGCTGCCGCAGACCAGCACGCCCCCACGCCTTCCGCCGCAGCCGAGATTCTCACGGCTGGTCACTACGGCCTGGCCGATCGGCTCGCTCGTTTGAGAACGCGGCTGGTTCGCGCCAGCCACTACAATCTGCTCCGCCAGCGCCAGACGATCTCCGCGCTCAACGCCGACTCGATTCTGCGCAAGGCGCGAACCGCTCTGGAGAGGCGTGCACAGCGTTTGGACGATCTTACCAGTCGCGGCGAAATCTCTGTGGAGAAGGCTCTCCGTCGCCATCTGGGGCGCCTGACGCAACTGGAGAACAGGATTGGGCGGCAGCACGTCTCGCTTCGTCTGGCAAGAAACCGCCAAAGTCTGCAATCCCTCGAGCAGCGCCTCCATGTTGCCCATTCCGGCCTTTTTCAGCCTGCGGCCACCCGTCTGGACCGTGCTACCACACGGCTGGAGGCGCTGAGTCCCTACCGTGTTCTGGAACGAGGCTATGCGCTGGTTTATGGCCCCGACGGCGCTCTTCTGCGTGACTCCAGCCAGGTTCGCAGTGGAACGGCGATTACGGCCCAGCTTGCCAAGGGCCGGCTGCGCGCCACGGTGGATTCGAGCGAGTAGGATCGAGCGGGATCGCAAGGCCGGGTGAACGGAAGAGGCTTCCGGCTTGCCGGAGCCTCTCGCTGGGCAGGCGGAGACGCCGCTGTCAGCGTTGCCCTTTGGCTGGTTCGCTCGGGGCTTGCGCAGCGATCGAAGGATCTTCCAACAGATTCATCGTTTCCAGCCTGATCCTGTAGATCGATCCACAGGAGGATTGCTCTAACATCAAGGGTGGAAATCGAGTGTGAAGGACCAGCATGCGGAAGTTATTCGGAACAGACGGAATTCGAGCGGTGGCAGGCGAAGCGCCGCTGGACAGGCGCACCATCTATGCGGTTGGCGTTGCTCTGGCCACCCGGTTGGCCACAGAAGCTCACTTTAAGGCGCCCTCGGAGGGGCCGGTGAGGGTTGTGATGGGCATGGACACGCGCGAGAGCGGCCCGTGGATCGGCGCGATGCTCACTGCCGGTCTGCGCGCCGGCGGAGCGAGCGTGGAGTCCGCAGGCATCCTTACGACCCCGGCGATCGCCTTCCTGGCTCGTCAGCACGGCTTCCACGCCGGCGTGGTTATCTCCGCCAGCCACAATCCCTGGAGAGACAACGGCATCAAGGTGTTTGGCGGCGACGGCTACAAGCTTCCGGACGAGGTCGAGGTTGGCATCGAGGAAGAGATCGAGCGAGTGCTGAGCAAGGATCCGCTCCTTCCCGAGGCGCCGGCGTCTCCCGCGGTCAACGAGAGCTACCGTGCGGAGTATATCCGCTTCCTGCTGGATGCGGTTCCGGGCCTCTCGTTGGATAACCGCCATATCGTCCTGGATTGCGCCAATGGAGCGGCCAGCGTGGTTGCACCTCAGCTTTTTGAGCCTTTGCACGGGACGGTGGAGATCACTCACGCCTCCCCGAACGGGCGGAATATTAACGAGCAGTGCGGCGCTCTGCATCCGGAGATCGTCGCGGCCCAGGTGAAGGTCTCCGGGGCGATGTTGGGGATTACGTTTGACGGGGATGCAGACCGCGCTCTGTTTGCCGACGAGAACGGCAAGGTGGTGAACGGCGATGCAGTGATGCTGGCCTGCGCTCGGGACTTGCAGGCGCGTGGCGAGCTGGCCAACAACATGGTGGTGGCCACCACCATGTCCAACATGGGCCTGGAGGCTGCGTTTGCCCGCTCGGGGATCCGCATGCTTCGTGCCCCGGTGGGTGACAAGTATGTTCTGGAAGAGATGCGCAACTCGGGAGCATCGCTGGGAGGAGAGCAGTCCGGCCACATTCTGTTTCCCGCCCGCGCCACCACCGGCGATGGGCTTCTCACTGCGCTGTTGGTGCTGGATCTGATTCACCGCAGCGGAGAGACGCTTGGCCGGCTGATCTCCGACCTGAGCAACTATCCGCAGATTCTGCTGAGTGTGAAGGTCCGCGAGAAGCCACCGCTGGACACGATTCCAGCGGTGGTGGCCACGATCAAGGCAGCGGAGGAAGACCTGAAGGATACAGGCCGCGTTGTGATTCGCTACTCGGGGACGGAGGCTTTGGCTCGAGTGATGATTGAGGCCGCCAGCGCCGAGGCCATGCACCGCCATGCCAACGCCATCGCCGACGCCATCCGCTCCGAGCTTGGGGTTTGAAGAGCACGGGGTGGATGGACACTTTGAAGCGACTCGGGAACCCGGTCTTTCTTGAGATAGGGGCTCATCGATGCTGCGGCGGCACACTTGGCGAGCGGGCAGAGAACGGGAGGCTGCGACGGGTGCGGGGCGGTAGAGTCGGGAGCGTGCCTATGTTCACTCGGAAGCAAAGAATAGCGTTGGCGATTGTGCCTCCGCTGGTGGCGGGACTGGTCCGGGCGCTGGGGGCAACGCTGAGCTATCGCGATGTGTGCGCGCCAGGGACAATCGCCGGGCAACTGATTCCGGGGCCGGGGATCTTTTCCTTCTGGCACTGTGGCACCTTGATCTGTGCACACCGATTTCGAGATATGGGAGTTGCGATTCTGATCTCACGATCGTTTGACGGGGAACTGATCGCACGGATCGTGGAGCGGCTAGGTTTTGTGGCGGTGCGGGGGTCAAGCTCACGCGGCGGGGCGACGGCACTGCGCGCCATGCAGCAGGCTTACACCGACGGACGCAAGTGCGCTTTTACGGCCGATGGGCCAAGAGGACCGGCGCGCGTGGCCAAGCCAGGGCCGGTTCACCTGGCAGAGTTGACGACCGCCCCCTGGATTGGCGCTTACCATGCCGAGCCTTCGCGTGCCTGGTATCTGAAGAGTTGGGATCGATTCGCGATTCCCAAGCCGTTTGCGACAGTCACCGTTGGATGGGCGGCGCATGTGCCTGCGGATTTGGAGTTGCTGCAGCGAGCCATGGAGGAGGCCGTCGCTTTGGCGTCGCCAAGCCATACTGGATCTTCCCGAGGTCATCCGTGAGATTGGCATCGCATGCGCCGGCATGCGATGGGCTGGCAAGGGGAGTTGTTGCGTCCGGCCACTAACGCTGGACTTCATGGGCTGGTTTTGAGGATGTTGAGGGCGAATGCTGGTTTCAGAGTTTCACTATGAGCTTCCAGAGGAACTGATTGCGCAGCGGCCCGCCCAGGTGCGCGGAATGAGCCGGATGCTGACCCTTGACCGAAGGACTGGAGCCTTTGCGGACCACGTCTTCCGTGAGCTACCGGCGCTGCTGCGGTCCGGAGATCTGCTGGTGCTGAATGATTCTCGCGTCATCCCGGCGCGGCTCTATGCCCGGCGGTTGGGGCGGACGGTGCAGATGAGGTCGGCTAAGCTGGTTTCAAATGCAGCCCAACCGGAGCGGATGCCGAAAGGATTGCTGGAGGTGCTGCTGACGGAGAGGCTCAGCGGCGCTTCCGTTGTGCGGCCAGAGACAGGAGCAGACGGAGCCGGACCAGAAGCGCAGGAGTGGAGCGCGCTGGTGAAGCCGGCGAGAAAGGCTCCGGTGGGGGAGACGCTAATATTCTCTGCGCCGGGTTCGGATGAGGTGCTCCTGCGGGCGACGGTGACAGGAGCTGAGGAGTTTGGAGAACGAAGGCTGCGATTTGAGCCGGTGGAGGAGTTTTACGCGGTGTTGGAGCGGATTGGGCGCCTGCCCTTGCCTCCGTACATTCACCGGGAGAGGGATGTGCCGGACCGTGAGGAGGACCGCGAGCGATACCAGACGGTGTACTCGCATCCGCTGGGCCGTGGGGACGAGTCTGGCTCCGCCGCCGCGCCGACGGCCGGCCTGCATTTTACGGCGGAGATTCTCTCTGAGCTGCGCCAGCGTGGGGTTGAGATTGCAACCCTGACATTGCATGTGGGGTTGGGAACCTTTCAGCCGGTGCGAGTGAGCCGGACCGAGGAGATTCGCCTGCATGCGGAGTGTTACACACTTTCCGCAGGGGTTGCTGAAGCCGTGAACCGCGCGCGGACAGAGGGGCGACGGATCGTCGCCGTGGGGACGACGAGCACACGGACGCTGGAGCATGTGGCGCGCGCGGCGGAGGAGCGTGGCGCAGAGATCCGGTCAGCGTTCTGGCCGCACTCCGGGAGCACGAGCCTGTTCCTTTCGCCAGGCGCGGAGTTCAAGGTGGTAAGCGGGTTGCTGACGAACTTTCATCTTCCCGAGTCAACGCTGCTGATGCTGGTTTCAGCCTTTGCGGGGCGGGAGCGCGTTTTGGCTGCTTACGCTCACGCGATCCAGCAGCGGTACAGGTTTTTCAGCTTCGGGGACTGCATGTTGATTACTTAGCCGAGGTCGCAGGCGGGACGGGCGTGCTTTGGAAAAAGACGATCTTCCATTTGCCGGATTGCCTTTCCAGCACGGCGGACTCCAGCCATTTATAGGGCTCGGGCGCTTGGTTTGGCATCTGCACAGACCCTATATTGACGTAGCGTATCCAAGCGTCGCCGCAGTGGACGGTGACGTGCGGATCGGTGACGCTCCAGACGAACTTGAAGCCTTTGTCCCGATAGGTCCGGATGTTCTTCATCAGGCTATCGAGGCTGGCGAAGCTCTGGCCGCCATCGAAGGCGTAGAAGTCTGGGGCGGTCACGGTGTGCATTCTGGGGATGTCGTCCACGCTGGTGGCCGCGTAGAAGGTGCGCAGGGTGTCAATGACAGCGGTCTTGTCGGCGTTGGTGGCGGGGCAGGATTGGGCGCGAGCATGGTCAGGCAGGAGCAGCGCGACGAGGGTGAGAATGTATGGAATCATCCAAACCGTTGCGGATCTTGGCACGGGTTCCCCTCCATTTGCTAAGCTGGCTATCACTATATAGCAACCTCGCTGAACAAAAGCCGCCTGCTTCGTTCGCGGGGATCGACTGCGCCGGCAGGGTAATTGCTCTACCATCGGAGTTGTATGAGGGATGCGATGACCACGAATGGCGCAGCAGCCATGGCGCAGAACGAATCTACCGAAAGGCCACCAGTCTACCTGCTGGACACGATGGCGTTTATCTTTCGGGCCTATCACGCGATGCAGCGCTCGCGGCCCATGACGACGCGCACGGGGGTTCCCACCGCGGCGACGTACGTGTTTGTGAACATGATCAACAAGCTGCGAGCGGACTTCAAGCCGGAGTATCTGGCGGCGGTCTACGACGTAGGCGCTCCGCTGCTGCGCGACGAACTGGCCATGCAGATGAAGGGCGTGCGCAAGTTCAATCCGAAGACCCAGCAGTTTGAGACGGTGGAGTATGCGGGATACAAGGCCAATCGCGCGGAGACGCCGCCGGACCTGATTCAGCAGCAGCCGTATATTCGGCGAGCACTGGAGGCGTTTCGCATTCCGATCGTTTACTACGAGGGCTTTGAGGCCGATGACGTGATCGGCACCCTGAGCCGCCAGTTCGCCGAGCAGGGACTTCGAGTGTTCATCGTGTCGCCGGACAAGGACATGATGCAGTTGGTGAATGATAAGGTTTCGATTCTGAATCCCGCCAAGGACAACCTGGTGCTGGATCCGGCTGGAGTGGAGACTGTATTGGGCGTTCCGCCGGAGCGGGTGGTGGATGTGATGGCGCTGCGCGGAGATGCGATCGACAACATCCCCGGAGCTCCCGGAATCGGCGACAAGGGATCGGTGGATCTGATTCGACAGTTCGGCACGGTGGAAGCGGCGCTGGATCGCGCAGGCGAGGTGAAACACAAGACCTATCGCGAGTCTCTGCAGCAGAATCGCGAGAATATCCTGCTCTCCAAGGAGCTGGCGACAATCCATACTTCGGTGCCGATCGAGCCTTCCCTGGATGCGATGCGGACGCGTCCGGTGGACAGCGCCGCTTGCCGGGCGTTGTTTACCGAGCTGGAGTTCTCGACGCTGCTCAAGGATCTGGCTCCGGATGAGGAGAGGCCGCAAGCCAGCTACAACCTGAGGCCCAGCGCTGCGGATGTGGCGCGGCTACTGGCTGAGGCGCGCGAAGCGGGCCACCTGGCGGTGGCCGCGGCCAACGATGCTCCGGTGGCCGAGGAAGCGGCAGAGGATCTGGATGCAGAGGCGGAGAAAGAACCGGAACCGGCTGAGACGATGTCGTTGTTCGGAGGGACTGGCAGCGGGGCTGGTGCTGGGTCTGAAGCCGGTTTCAAGGTCGCGGAAGAGAGCTTGAACGCGACCGCACCGGCGGCGCTGGTTCGCGTGGGTCTGGCGGTGAACCCGGGGCTTGCGCTGGATACGGCGCTGGATGTGCTGTCCGATGCGTCAGGGCTGCGCGCGGCTTTGGAAGACGCATCGCTGCCCAAGCAGGTGCATGATCTGAAAACAATGCTGCGGGCGCTGGAGCCACTTGGCGTGACGCTTGCAGGAAAGATCACCGATGTGATGCTGGAGAGCTATCTGCTGAATCCCACGCATAGCTCGCATACGCTGGTGGATATCGCCGCACGAACGGCCAGCATGGTGCTGAAACATCAGCCCGCCAAGGGGAATTTGAATGATCCCAAGCGCCTGCCCGAGGCTGCCGCCGCTGTGGCGCGGCTGGCCACGGTGCTCGGTGAGCATCTGCGGGATTCTGCGATGGCCCAGTCCAATGCGCCGCATACAGAGCGGCTGCGCGATGAACCCGGGCTGGGCGGAGCGATTACGACCCGGATGCTGTATGCGGATCAGGAAGAGGCTGGGACCGCCAAGGCGGAGTTTGTCGAGGCGAAGATGGGGCAGGATGCGGAGCTGGATCTGGTCTCCAGCGTGGGGCTGGATGAGCACTCGACACTGGCAGATCTGTACTGGAAGCTGGACCTGCCGCTGGTCCCAGTGCTGCTGCGCATGGAGCAGGTGGGCGTGCGGGTGGACGTTGACTTGCTGCGGCAGATGAGCTCGCGGCTGGCGGTGACGATCGACGACTTGGCCGAGCAGGTGTATGCGAAGGCCGCCGCGGAGGGAGCTTCGCCGTTGCGATTCAACATCAACTCTCCCAAACAGCTTGGCGATGTGCTGTTCAACAAGATGGGACTTCCCAAGCCGAGCCGGCAGGGGAAGGGCAAGGTGATCTCCACGGCGCAGGATGTGCTGGAAGAGCTGGCGCAAAGGCAGGATGTTCCCGGGCATGAAGTTCCGGCGCTGGTGCTGGAGTACCGCCAGCTCCAGAAGCTTAAGGGGACCTATTTGGATGCTCTGCCGGTGTTGGCGGATTCAGAGGGGCGGATCCATACCACCTTCAACCAGGTGGGAACGGCGACGGGAAGGCTCAGCTCGACGAATCCGAACCTGCAGAACATTCCAGTGCGGACGGCGCTGGGGAGGGAGATTCGGGCGGCGTTTGTGGCGGCGCCGGGAAACCTGCTGATGTCTGCCGATTACTCGCAGATCGAGCTGAGGCTGCTGGCTCACTTCTCCCAGGATCCGCTGCTGCTGGACGCCTATCGGACGGGCAAGGATATTCATACGCTGACGGCGGCGGAGGTCTTCGGGGTCGATGCAGAGACGATGGACAAGGAGACACGCTCGTGGGCCAAGGCGGTGAACTTCGGAATCGTCTACGGGATCAGCCCATTTGGCCTGGCCGCGCAGTTGGGGATCGAGCAGCGCGAGGCCAAAGAGTATATTGAGCGGTACTTTGACCGGTATAAGGGAGTGGCGGCCTTTATCGAACGCACGCTGGAGAGGGTGCGGCGCGAGCAATTTGTGAGGACCGCGTTTGGAAGGGTGCGGCCGATCCCGGATATTCAGTCGCGCAATCCCAATCAGCGCGGGTTTGCGGAGCGGACGGCGATCAATACGCCGCTGCAGGGAACCTCCGCGGACCTGATCAAGATGGCGATGCTGCGGATCGACGCGGCGATACGGGAGCGAGGGTTGAAGTCCGTGATGACGCTGCAGGTGCATGATGAACTGCTCTTCGATGTGGTTCCGGAGGAGGCTGAGGAGATGCGGGAGCTGGTGAAGCAGGAGATGGAGTCAGCGGCGAGGTTTAGTGTGCCGCTGGTGGCCGAGGTGGGCTTGGGGAAGAACTGGAGAGACATCAAATAGTGCGATCCTGCTGCCGGAGCGCCTGGCGCTCCCGATTGCGCGCCGGCAGGAAGGGATGGATGAGGATCTGGTACGCCGCGCCACCTGCGGCTCCGCCGATGAGGGGTCCAGCGATGGGCACCCACCAGTAGTTTGCCGGCGATGGAAACGCAGCAACTCCCCACCCGGTGAGGAAGCAGAACAGACGAGGACCAAGGTCCCGGGCCGGATTGATGGCCCAGGCCTCGAGGTAGCCCATCGATGCTCCGATGATCGCTACGAGGAATCCGATGATTAAGGCCCCGGAGTTCGCTCCCGGGGCCATTTCGTTGTGCTGCTCGGTGATGGCGAAGATGCCGAAGACCAGAAGCGCGGTGAGGATGATTTCATCGCCGAAGGCATGCATCACTGTGATTCCGACTGCCGGATGGGTGAAGAATACACCGGCCGCGCCGCCGCCAGCCCGGGTGAGATGATGTGTCAGATTGAAAGCGTCGATGACCGGCCCGAATAGCCGGTAGACGATGCCCGCGCCGAGGATGGCTCCCAGCGTCTGGGCCATGCAATAGGGCAGTACTTTCTTCCAGGAGAAATTCCGGTAGAGCGCCAAGGCCAGCGTGACCGCTGGATTGGCGTGGCAGCCGCTGATGGAGCCAGTGGTGTAGATGGCGATGGTTACGGCCAACCCCCACGCGATGCATACCCCCCAGTAGGCATGCTGGTAGGGGCTTGGGTCGTACAGGCTATACATGGCAGCCACCGAGTCGCCGAAGGCGATGATGATGAACAGCGCTACGGCCTCTGAGATCAACTCCCCTGTATACTCTCTGCTCAATGCCACCTCCCGCGGCGGTTTGGAATGCCGTTCGATTGGGTTGCGGTTCGGCGAGGAACTGCGTTGCCATTGTATAGGGCGAGAAGAAGGCGGTTGCAGCTCGCCGGATGTTGGGCGCTGCACTTTGTCCGGAGAGAGACAGGCATTGCAGACAGAGGTGGGAACGTCATGCCACAGGTTGTAAAAAGTTGCTCGCGGGACGGGATGGCCAAGCCTTGAGTAGAACCCAGCGCGCGATCGCACTGTCCCGCTCCACTGTGGTGCGGCGACTGCGAATGGCAATCGCGAGAAGTATGCTACAGTCGGACTTGCCTGCTGACCCCCCGGCGAGACGGAGCGCAGGTTCGCGCCGAGGTAGGGTTCAGCGTAATGAATCACGGCGCTGTGACCGTCCGCACGGAGGATGAGGTCTCCGTCCGTGAGGTGAACGCGAAGAGGAGGTCAAAATCCAGTTGCATCCTCGACGCCGGCTCCATCGGGGGCTGGTGGGTGAGTTGGAGGTGAAGATTCATGACCGGACGTAACGGGCTCTCTGCATGAAAGACCGGCAGCAGGGGAGCAACCGGGCAATCCCAGTGGTGCCTCCCAGCGATCCGCGACCCTGTCCGGAAGGAGATTCTTGACGAACTTCTGACGTTTGCTGCACGCGTTGCGAAGATACACAGGATAAGGAGGATGGTTCTTGAAGAAGCGTGACATTGCTCGAAGGACGATTCGCGACGACCGCTTCGATCTATGCATCATCGGCGGTGGCGCGACCGGCCTGGGCTGCGCTCTGGACGCGCAGTTGCGCGGCAAGCGCACGGTCCTGGTGGAGGCGGGAGACTTCATCTCGCAGACCTCCAGCGCCTCGACGAAGCTGGTGCACGGCGGCGTGCGCTATCTCCAGATAGCGGCCGCTTCCCTAGACTACGGACAGTTTCGCATGGTGCGGAAGGCGCTGCAGGAGCGCAGGCACATGCTTGAGGCCGCACCCTATCTCGCCCATCCCGTTGAGTTGCTTGTTCCCTGTTTCAGCGCCTGGGAGCAGTTCTACTATGGAGCGGGCCTGAAGGCCTACGATGTGATTGCCGGAAAAGCCAGAATCTTTCCGAGCCGTATCCTCTCCCGCCGCCTGACACTTGAGCGCCTGCCCGCGTTGCGCCGCGATCGCCTCTTTGGGGCGGTTACTTATGCCGACGGGCAGTTTGACGACGCGCGCTACGGCATGGCGCTGGCGCAGAGTTTTGCGCGCCTCAACGGAGAGTTGCTGAACTACACTCGCGTGGTCGATATGGAGCGAGATCGAGATGGTGGGCTGACGGGGGTTGTCGTGGAGGATATGCTTTCCGGCGAGCGTTTTTCGATCGCCGCCAGAGTGACCCTCAACTGCACGGGTCCGTTCTCTGACCATATCCGGCAGATGGCCAATCCCAGCCTGCCGTCGCGGTTGCGCCTCAGCAAAGGCATTCACATCCTTTTACCGATGCAGGCGATGCGCGGTGACGCCGCGCTGCTGATTCCCAAGACGGAGGACGGACGCCTTATCTTTGCTCTTCCGTGGAACGGCAGCCTGCTGGTGGGAACCACGGAGGATGAGATCGCCTCGGACGAGGAGGCAGCCGCCAACGCGAAGGAAATTGAGTATCTTCTCAGGTACGTCAACCGCTATCTGGATATGCGCTGGACTCCGGCCGATGTCCAGTCCGTCTTTGCCGGCGTTCGTCCGCTGGTTGCGAGCGCTGGCAACGGCAACACCCAAAGATTGATCCGCGATCATGAGATTGAAGTGGACCGGAGAAGCGGCCTGGTGAGTGTGCTTGGTGGCAAGTGGACGACGTATCGCGCGATGGCCGAGGATGGCGTGAACGCAGCGCTTCGCGTCTGTGGCGACGCGCCTGTTCCGGCCAGAACGCTGCGTTACCCGCTCGACGGAAGCGAAGGTTACTGCTCCGGGTATTGGCAGAAGCTGGCTGGCCGGCACGGAATCTCCGACCCAACCGCAGAACATCTTGCGCAGAAGTTCGGCGCTCGCTCCCAGGAGATTCTCTCCTTGATCGAATCCGATCCCAGCCTGGCCGCTCCGCTTTGCGCTGGTTCGCCTGCGATCGCCGCCGAGGTTGTCTACAGCGTCCGGGAAGAGATGGCGCAGACCATTGAAGACGTGCTCGCTCGCCGTATCGGCGTGCAATTTCACAACCTGCAACAAGCTCGGGCCGCCGCACCCGCAGTAGGCGAACGAATGGCCGTCGAACTAGGGTGGACCGCTCAACAGACAACACAGGCCATCGCCGAGTATCAAGCCCGGATCGATCGCCTGCTCCGCCTGGCCGGTTTGCCACCCGCCTCTCTTGGGCCGTCGGCGGCCGGGCCGGAGCTTGACCTGAAAGGGCCGGGAGAAGACCATGCGGGATTACATCGGAGCCATTGATCAGGGCACGACGAGCACGCGATTCATCGTATTTGACCGCAGTGGAAGAGTGGTGAGCATCGCGCAGCGGGAGCATGAGCAGATCTATCCCAGACCGGGATGGGTGGAACATGATCCGGCGGAGATCCAGCGCCGTCTGAAAGAGGTAATCGCCGAGGCGATGAGCGCGAAGGAACTGCGCCCGAAGGATCTGGCGGCGATTGGAATCACCAATCAACGGGAGACCACACTGGTGTGGAATCGCGCGACCGGCAAGGCCGTGTACAACGCCATCGTGTGGCAGGATACGCGAGTTGCCGAGACGGTTGCGGAGTTGGCCGCCGGCGGTGGGCAGGATCGGTATCGCGCCCGCACCGGGCTGCCGCTGAGCACGTACTTCAGCGGCCTCAAGATTCGCTGGATTCTCGATAATGTTCCCGGAGCGCGCGAGGGCGCGGAGGCTGGCCATCTGATCTTTGGCAACATGGACACCTTTGTGCTGTGGAATCTGACCGGCGGCGTCCAAGGCGGGCTGCATCTTACCGACGTGACCAACGCCAGTCGGACGCAACTGATGGATCTGCGCACGCTGGATTGGGATGAGGGGATGCTCGAGGAGTTCGGCATTCCGCGCGTGATGCTTCCGAAGATCGTCTCCAGCTCCGAGGTCTACGGTGCGGCGCAACTGGAGGCGATCCAGGGCGTTCCGATCGCCGGAGACCTGGGCGATCAGCAGGCTGCGCTGTTCGGCCAGGCATGCTTCCACCCGGGCGAGGCGAAGAGCACCTACGGCACCGGCTGCTTCATGCTGATGAACACGGGCGAGAAGATTGTGCCATCGAAGTGCGGACTGCTGACCACGGTCGGTTACAAGATCGGCAAAAGCCCGGCGGTCTACGCTCTGGAGGGCTCGATCGCCATTACGGGAGCTCTGGTCCAGTGGCTGCGTGACAATCTGGGATTGATCGAAAAGAGCGCGGAGATCGAGACGCTTGCGCTTACGGTGCATGACAATGGCGGCGTTTACTTTGTGCCTGCCTTCTCCGGCCTGTATGCGCCTTACTGGAAGGACAGCGCACGCGGTGTGATTGCCGGGCTGACTCGATTTGTCAACAAAGGACACATCGCCCGCGCCGTTTTGGAAGCGACCGCCTTTCAGGTGCGGGAGGTTCTGGACGCCATGGAGACCGACTCCGGAATCGAGCTGGCGGATCTGCGCACGGATGGAGGCATGGTTGGCAATCAACTGCTGATGCAGTTCCAGGCCGACATCATCCATAAGCCTGTGGTTCGCCCCGTGGTGCAGGAGACCACAGCGCTCGGGGCCGCCTGTGCGGCAGGTCTGGCGGTTGGCTTCTTTGCGGGCACCGGAGATCTGGCCGCCAACTGGGCTGAGCAGTGCCGCTGGACTCCTACGATGGACGAAGCGGAGCGCGACCGAGAGTACCACTTCTGGAAGAAAGCCGTCACCCGGACCTTCGATTGGGTGGAGACGCCGGTTGCAGGCGCCGGCGCCGGAGGGGATCTCCGGCGGTTGGAGGAGTGAGGGGGAAGTACGTCCGTTGGCCGTTCCACGACTTCAGCGCCTCGCTGGTTGCTTCGGCGCTTTTCAACAGCCTTTCAACGGCGGAGGAGGTTGCGGGCGAGGAAGAGGACGTTAGCGGGGCGCTCTGCCAGGCGGCGCATGAAGTAGGGATACCACTCGGCGCCGAAGGGGACATAGACGCGGACTCCGTAGCCCTGTGCCACCAGCTTGCGTTGCAGGTCGCGGCGGATGCCGTAGAGCATCTG
>DAHWOF010000070.1 GCA_027335345.1 Granulicella sp.
CAAACTCTCGCACCAGAACTTCCCACTCCGCCTCACTCAAGCCGCTCCCTGCTATAACCGCTCTCTCACCACGCATACCCCCACTTCAACACCCAATCGCTTCTGCGAACAGAGTGGCTTTGCCCGGACGGATACGATCGTCCCCATCTCTTCGACGGAGAGTCTCTTACTTTGGCTGGCGGGCCTCCTGAAGATACTCCACGTAGCCCAGCAACGCTCCCCAGTGGTAGAAGCGATCGCTGTTCTTCACGTCGTCGCCCTCGCCCAGAATGGCGTTGTAGTTTTCATGCACGTGGCGATGCTGACTCCACTCGCGCAGAAACAGGGCATAGGACTTGGACGCCAGCGCAGCCTGTGCCTTGGGCAGGTCGTAGTTGCACAGCCCAAGGTACACCAGGTAGTTCATCGGTCCCCAGATTCTTCCCCGCCAGTAGTTCTGGTCGCCAAAGGCCGGATCGTCTCTGGCGATCGAGGGCAACACCCACTTCCCCCAGAACTCCGCTGGGTTCATCAGATGCCGGTCCACCATCTGGCGAGCCTGTTCCGGGGTTGCAGCGTGCGCCAGCAGGGGATAGAAGTTCGTTGGAGAGAGCCGGCGGCTGAACTTGCCGGTATGCAGATCCTTGTTCAGAAAGATGCCGGCCTCGGGAACCCAGAGCGTCTGCAAGCTGGCGCCGTACTCGGCGCTGCGCGCGCGCAACTCGGCAGCTTCGGGGCTTCGATGCAGCAGATCCGCGATCTTTGCCAGAGCATCGCAATCGGCGATGTACAAGCTCATCAGGCCTACGTCCGCGAACTCCAGTACATGCTTGTTGGGGTCGTACACCGCATGGTCGTACATGGGGCTGTTGTCCAGGCCGGACTCAAGGATTGCGCCGGTACGGGCGCCGCGCGAGGAGTCCTCGAGATTGCCAGGAGGGTTCTCGCCGTCACTGCCCCAGGCCAGGTATCCATCGATCGCCCGATGCTTTGCCCACCACCGGTTCCATCGCAGCAAAGCGGGAAAGGCATCCTGGAGCAGCCATAGATCGTGGTGCTTCTCATAGAGCCCAAGGACGGTGATGGAGCCTACCGGCGGTTCGGACCGATCAAAGCTCTTCCAGTTGCCGGCCCGCGCGTAGTTTGGGACGAACCCTTCGGATGTGCTGCCGCGCAGCGTCTCGATCGCGTCCGCATAAGCCAGGTCGCGGTCACCAACCGAGGCCATGGTGGCCGCGAAGAATGTGTCCCAGTCGAAGATGACGAATCCGCCCCACTGCACGCTCCAGATACGGCTGACAGGGGACACCACTCTTCCTTGCTCCGGCTCAAAGATGGTATCCCAGCCGAGCGTTGTCTCGATGGCGTCCACGATCGGCCTGGCGCTCGAATTCGTCCCCAGCGAGGCTTCGAACGCTGTGCGTTCACGTGCCAGGATCGCCTTGACCTCTTCAAGGCTGCGTGGATGTCCTGTACTGATGGCCACCGGTCCGGTGAGGCCTGCCGCGTAGTAGGGTCCGCCCACGTCCGGCCGCGGCAGATCCTCGGACGCTGCCTGGGTGCAGGTGCAAAACACCCGGATGGTTCCTGACGGCGTCTGCGCTTCGATCGTGCCGTTGCTCCAGCCAACCATGCCCGGGCGATTCCAGAGCATGTCCACGGAGAAGAAGGCGGTTGGCGCAAGGCCCTTCGCTGCGTTTGGCAGAGGCGTGACCAGCATGACCAGGTCCGCGCCGTCGTGGGCAGTCCGCACGCGCCACGCATCCGACTTCCATGCCACATTGAGATCGGTGTAACTGCCGTCCCAGGCATGCGGGCCTGGCCGCACCTGCTCCGCTCCCGGCTCCAGCCTGCCGATCAGCGTCTCGCGCAGGAAGGCATTGCCGGACTCGGTTGTGTTGTGCTCGATGCCCAGATGAATCGCCACCCCGGCTGGAAGCAGTACCTGCGTGGTGACGCTATGGGTATCCCAGGTGTTCCACCCCCTGGCCAGCCGCCGTTGCACCGCCTCATACTGCGGAGAAACGGCAGGCCCAGCGGCAGCCGCCGTAAAGCTGGGCAGCGACTGCGCGGCGGCGAAGGCCGCAGCGAGCCAATGCGCAAGCAATCCAGCCGCAAGCCAGGACCGTAGCCCAGCCGAGCTCCACCAGCCGTTCGATCTCATCGGTTACCTCACGAGCGAAGCCTCGCCTTCAACGCCCGATCACCTGCACCACATCGTTGTCGGGCTGGGTCCAGGCTGCCGGTCCTGTGTGCGTCAGCTTGCGAGCAGCGTTGTCCCAGTGCAGCCGGGTGATCGAATCCTTCCCCTTCTCATAGCCGTAGGTCGTACCATCGTCACGGAACAGGGTGAAGTCGCCGTCTGCTCCAGCATAGACCCGCACCGTTTGGATCGCTTGCGTCTGCGATGCGCTCAGTATGGCAGAGCCGACGGGGAGGATCGATCCAGCTCGAACAAACAACGGAATGATGTCGATGGGAGCGCTCACGTCAATGGTCTGCCCGCCCGTGAATCGCTGGTTGGTCCAGTAGTTGTACCAATCGCATCCGGCAGGGAGATAGACTCGCCGGTGGGTGGCGCCCTGGACGGTGACAGGAGCCACCAGAAGCGCAGGCCCATACATGTATTCGTCGCCAAGGTTGGCTACCCTGGGATCCTTCGGGAAGTCCATGAAGAGCGCGCGCATGAACGGCGCGCCGCTCCGGTAGCTTCCATAAGCCAGCGAGTAGGTATAAGGCAGCATGGCATAGCGCAGCCGGAGGTACTTCGCCAGGATCGGCTCCGCCTGCTTGCCGTAGGCCCATACCTCGTTATGCATGCGCTCGCCGTGGGCGCGCATCACCGGCTGGAAGACGCCCCACTCAAACCAGCGCACAAACAGCTCGGGATAGTCGGCGTAGTTGCCGATGTTGGCCTTGGCGTCAGAGCCGTCGATCAGCGGCGTTCGCTGGGGTTTGTAGTCGGCGGGGAGACGCGGGGAGAAGAAGCCTGCGATATCCGTGTCCCAGTACGGCATGCCGGTCGCGGTAAAGTCCAGCCCGGTGGAGATCGAACGCCGCAGCATATCCCAGGTGGACATGATGTCGCTCGACCAGAAGACGGTGCCGTTGCGCTGCGCTCCAAGGTACGCGGCCCGAGCCAGGATCATCACCCGGCGGCTATCGCCGAAGTCTCGCCGGAAGCCATCGTAAACCGAAGCGGTATGGAAGAGCGGATAGGCGTTGTAGTAGCGCGCGCCGGAGCCGATGTAGAAGAAATCATGCTCGGGGTCGATATCGGGTTCGGTCTCATCCAGCCAGACGTAATCAAAGTGGTCCGGCTTGATGTAGCGGTCGCGGATCGTCTCCCACCACCAGCGCGCTGCGTCTGGGTTGGTGGTGTCGATGTTGGGGCCCACCTGCTTGGAGACGTGTACAGCGTCGGGAACCCCGTTCGCATCGTGCACCAGCCAGCCTTTGCTCTTGAGCATGTCGTAGTAGCGCGTGCCTTCCGCAAAGTGCGGCCACACGCTCAGCAGCGTTCGGAAGCCCATGGCGTGCAACTGATCGTTCATCGCCGCCGGATCCGGCCAGCGCTTTGGATCCAGATCCATCTCGCCCTGCCGGGTCATGTTCAGGAAGTCCACCACCAGCACATCCGCGGGCAAATTGCGTTCGCGATAACCCTTGGCCACGGCGAGCAGTTGATCCTGCGTGGGGTAGATGGCCTTGCTTTGGATGTAGCCATAGACCGGCCTCGGCAGCAGTTGCGTCGCTCCGGTGAGCCGGCGGTATCCCGCGTAGATCTTGTCCGTTGTGTCGCCGGCGATGACAAAGAACGATACTCGATCGCCAACCTCCGAGGACCAGACGTTCTGTTGATTGAAGCCCAGATCGATGCTGGTCTTCGAGGCGTTGTCCCAGACAAAGCCATAGCCTCTGCTGGAGACCATGAAGGGGACGCACACCACCTCGCCGCCGGGGGCGTTGTAGTTGTGCCAGCAGTTCAGGTGATGATCTCTGAGGTCAAGAAAGCCCTGCTGATGCTGACCCAACCCGTAATAGTGCTCGTCCGTCGGCGAGGAGAAGACGGCGCTGACGCGGCTCCCGGCATCGTTGGAAGGCATGGCCGCGTCTGGAGGGTTTGCCGTCATCGACCAGTTTCGCAGCGTCAGGAGCATCTTGCCGGCGGAGGTCTCCACTGTGATGCGGTCCAGATTTGGACCGCCATGCGGGGCTCCGAAGTACTGCGTGCGCAACTGCTCATTCAGCGCGTCGAGCGGCATGGGCTTGGGCGTTTCGCTCTCCGGCAAAGGGTCCGCTGAGACGCGCACCACCAGTTGCGCGGAACGAAACACCTGGTCTCCGGCCTGCCCGCCGGCCTGGCTCCATCCCGCTGCCGAAGGGTGTGCGATGATTCCGTAGCCTGCGGGCGACTCCGCCTGCGCGGCATCCTTGCTCAAGGTGATCCGCACGATGTTCGGCCCATAGGGCTGGACGACGATCGTCCCGTCCTGATGATGCAAGACGAACGAACCCTGCGGAGCCTGCGCCGGGGCAGTTGCAACCCCAAGCACGCCAAATAAGACCATCAGAGCCGTGCCGCCCAGCGCGGCAAGCCCTGCGTCAGGGTTGCTGAAAGATGAGTCTTTGCGGAAGCCTTTCGCGTATGGGAACATGGAACTCCTCTCGATCCTTTCTTTCCGTGCTGCGCGGCGCTCTCTCTGTGCTTCGCAGCGCAGGAGAGAGTCAAAGATCGACGACCAACATGGTACCGAAAAGCCGGAGGAATGTGACCCCGGCCGCTCGAACTGCGGTGAAGTGCTTCCAGGAGCCGGTTCCGGCGACGATCCTTCGTGAGCGCTCAACGACCTCTATCTTGTGCAAGGTGAAGAGCCGGGTAAGGCTCGAAACATGGGGAGGCGAGGCAGGGCGGGGTGGGTGCGCAGGCTGCCCTCTCTACCACAAAGACGTGTCAGGTTATCGTTTCTTGAAATCAGTCAGCTTCAGATACGGAGCAAATTTCTGGGGCAGTTGAGTAAAGTGCTCGC
>DAHWOF010000076.1 GCA_027335345.1 Granulicella sp.
TCCATAAGCCGCCAGTTGGGTGGGATCCACCTGGATTCGTACAGCAGGCTTTTGTCCGCCGGAGATGCTGACCAGGCCGACGCCGGAGACCTGGGAGATCTTGGGAGAGAGCACGGTGTCTGCCAAGTCCTCCACCTTCGAAAGGGGCATGGTCTTGGAGGTCAGCGCCAGTGTAAGCACGGGAGCATCGGCGGGATTGGACTTGCTGTAGACCGGGGGCGCGGGCAGATCTGCGGGCAGATAGCTCTGCGCCGCATCGATGGCCTCCTGCACCTCCTCCTCGGCGACGTCAATATTCAGGTTGAGCTGGAACTGCATGACGACGATCGACGAGCCGCCCGAGCTGGTCGAGGTCATCTCGCTGAGCCCTGGAACCTGGCCAAACTCCCGCTCCAGCGGTGCGGTCACCGCGGTTGCCACGACCTCAGGACTCGCTCCGGGGTAGAACGTGATCACCTGGATGGTGGGATAGTCCACCTCAGGCAGCGCTGAGACCGGCAGTTGGAAGAAGGCAACTCCGCCAGCCAGAAAGATCGCCGCCATCAGAAGAGCCGTCGCAACCGGACGGAGAATAAATGGGCGTGAAGGGCTCATGAGGTTCTACTGCCACCCGTCAAAGGGCCCGTGGATGAAGAGGCGGTCATCGTGGAGGATGAGGTGCGGGAAGAAGGCGGTGGAGCGGGCGGCACAATGGAGGCGGAAGGACGGGCAGAGCCCGGGCCCAATCCTCTGGTGCGCCGGGTTGCATGCGGCCTCTGGTGTACCTGCACCTTGGCTCCGTCTTCCAGACGATCAAATCCGCTGATGGCCACCGTCACGCCTGGGTTGATGCCGGTCACCGCTGTCACCTGATCGTTGCCGGTAACCACCTGCACCGGATGTACGCTCACGGTCTGGTCAGGGTTGACGATGTAGACGAACGCAGCCGTGCCGTTATATTGCACGGCTGCCGTTGGAGCCAGGGTGGCGTTGGACAGCGTTCTCACCAGCAGGCGAGCATTCACAAACTGGTTGGGAAACAGCGCCAGATCGCGGTTGGGGAAGGTCGCCCGAAACTTCACGGTTCCGGTGGTTGTATCCACCTCGTTATCCAGCGCGATGAGCTTGCCAGTCCCCAGGTTTTTGACATCCTCGCGGTCAAAGGCATCCACTCTCATAGCGTGATTGCCCTTGAGCTGTGCCTGCACCTCAGGCAGATCGTCCTCGGAGACCTCGAAGACCACGGTGATGGGTTGCAACTGGGTGACGACCACCAGGGTGGAGCCGCTGCCCGAGAAGACGGTGTTACCCGGATCCACCAGGCGCAGTCCCACGCGTCCGTCGATGGGTGAGACGATGTGGCAGTAGGAGAGCTCTACTTTGTCGTAGGCCACCGTCCCCTCGTCCTGCTTCACCGTCCCCTGGTCCTGGATGACCATCTTTTCCTGGTCATCGAGTTCCTGCTTCTGAATGGCGTTCTGCGCCCATGCCTCGCGGTACCGTTCCAGGTCCATCTGGGCCTCCGCCAGCACGCCCTGATCGTGCAACAGTTCACCCTCCGCGGCGTCAAGCGTGGTCTGGTAGGGCCGCGGATCGATGTCTACCAAGGGGTCGCCCTTATGCACATACTGCCCCTCCTGGTAATGAACCGCAGTCACGATGCCGGTTACCTGGCTGTAGAGGGTGATGGTATAGACGGGCGTCACCGTGCCCAGGGCTTCCACGTACTCGTTGATGCTGCCGGTGGTGATCTGGCCGACGGTAATCGCTGCCGGGCCGCTACCGAAGCGGCTGGCCTGGCTCGCCGCCGGAGTGCTGCCCGCGGGGGGCTTGGTCAGCCAATAGAGCAGGGCCACTCCCAGCAGCGCCACAGTGGCCAGCGTGATCCAGATCCCTTTGTGGGACTTCTTCTCCGCTTCCGTCCTTCCATGCGATGAAAGCGCGCGCTCGTGAAGCGCCGGTCTTACCTCTTCACCGCGTGATGCTGAAGGCTGGCTCGCACCCTCACCTTGCGGTCCAGTGTCCCGGGTACCTTCCAAAGCCATTCCGTAACCTCTTCTCTGTGAACTGTTCCAGATTGTGATCGTTAAAATTGCGATTAAGAAGATCTTTACAACGTAGAGATGGTTCAACTTCAAAAAAAGTTTCGCTCCTCTCAGCATATCCTGAAGCATCTTCCTCGAAGCCCATGAAACCAAGCGGGATCAAGGGATTAGAATCGTATTGCGGTTGGATCGCCGAGTGGGGTCAGCCCTATGCCAGGCAGTTTTGCAAGATCCCGAGAGCGGCCGCGCCGCAGTCAGCAAAAGGTAAAGAGGCTGCTCAAGGTCCAGCTTGGGCCAGCCCGCCCCTACCAGTAGAGTGAGCCCCCAACCCCGAGCATCCCATTGCCCAACGCCATGACCAACGCGAAGCTTGATCTTGAGACCGAGTTCACCACCCTCCAGCTTGGCCTGGACGCACCCATTGCTACGCTGACGCTGCATCGGCCGGAGGTGCTGCATGCGATCAACAGCCGCATGTTCGATGAGCTTGAGAGTCTGTTCCCTCGCCTGGCCGCTGACCCCGAGATCCGCGTGGTGATTGTCACGGGCAGTGGGGACCGCGCCTTTGCCGCGGGTGCGGATATCCGCGCCCTGGCAGAGACGGATGCAGTGACCGGTCGAGCTGCCTCCGAACGCGGCCATCATGTCTTTGGTCTGATTCACTCCCAGTTGGAGCGCGCCGGCAAACCGGTGATCGCAGCCATCAACGGCGTGGCGCTGGGCGGAGGCTGCGAGTTGGCCCTGGCCTGCACGCTGCGCGTCGCCAGTGATTCCGCCCGTCTGGGCTTTCCAGAGGTCAAGCTCGGCCTGATCCCGGGCTACGGCGGAACCCAGCGGCTGACGCGGCTGCTCGGCCGCAGCCGAGCGCTTCGCTTGATGCTCTCCGCTCAGATCGTGGACGCCGCCGAAGCGCTCCATCTTGGCCTGGTGGACGAGGTGGTTCCGGCTGCTGAACTACTGCCGCGCGCGCGTGCGCTGGCCGGCGCGATCACTTCCATGGCGCCGCTGGCCGTCGCCGGTGTTCTCGAATCCGTAGCTCGGGGCGAAGATCAGCGGCTGCCGGAGGCTCTGGCTGCGGAAGCCGAGATCTTCGGCCGCCTGTGCGCCACTGCCGACAAGCAGGAAGGCTTGAGCGCGTTTCTGGCCAAGCGCCTACCTGTCTGGCAAGGCCGTTAGAGCGGGCCCCGCATTCCGAAAGCAGGGCGTTGGAAGAGCTACCGGATGGAGGATGCCTCCTAAGGCTGGGCTGAAGGTTGGGCTGGCGCCGCGCGGTGCTTCCATCCCGTGGTGAACTTCTTGAGCACAAACTCCTCCATGAGATTTTCCATCGCATCGAAGGCCACTCCCAAAGATCCATTCTCGATGGTCAGTCCGGCGCCTGCTTGGTTGCTGGCTGGATAGTACAGATTGGAGATCGCTCCCGACCCGAAAGATCCGAGGATGCTGGAGTACGCCGGCTGCCATTTGCCGTTATCGCCGCGCTGAATCACTGCTCGCGAGATGGCATACCATGCCCGATGCCGTATGGTTCCTGTGCCCAGGTAGAAGTATCGAGGATCCTGATGAAGCACTGTAGGCAGGATGGCCGCTCCCAGCATTCTGCTGATCGACCTTGTCGCCAGTTCCGCGCCATAACGCTTGCCATAACCCTCCCATCCCCCTCCATACCCGCTGAACTGGTTGGTTTCCTGCTCAAAGCCGGCAATGCCCGCGGCGATGATAAAGGTCGTCGGGTCGAAGATCGAGCGAATGGCCAACCGGAACTTCTGGCCGGGTGAGAGCGGCGCGGCGTTCCAGACATAAGAGACATAGAAGTTCGGAAACGCTCCGAGCACCCGTTGTTGCTCCTGCTGCTTCATCTGCACCTCAGCCAACTGATGCTGGGAAAGTCCCGACACCACAACCTCATCGCTGACGGAAGCCGTGAGGGCAATGGGAGGCAAATCCAGTGACTCGTCCTCATTCAGAGTTCCGGACTCTGTCCGGCTCTCCATTCCCTTGGCCTTGATCGTTAGGCTGTAGGGACCAGCCGCCATATGGGAGAAGTTGAACTTGCCGGTTGCGTCCGTGACCGTACTGCGGGTCTGCCCTGCGCTGTGCAGGGTCACGCGGGCTCCCGGTATGAGTGCGCCATCTTGATCAGTAACGGTGCCGCCGAGCGTTCGGTCGAAGTCATTCTCGGTCTGGCTCTGCGAGTCCACTCCTTGGGAGCTCTGAATCTGGGCTGGATTTGTCGGCTGGCTGGTGGTTGTTTGAGCCTCTGCTGGTTGCATCAGGCAAACCGGCAGCAAACAAAGTAGGGCGAACGCACAGTGCATCCTTTGAGCATAGCTGCTCCTCTCTTCTTCGACCCGCACACTTTTCACGAGGACACTCTTCATTCAAACACCTTGAGGGCACGTTCTTGACGCAATAGTTATTCGACGTCCACGGAGTGAAGATGGGGCTCTTCCACAACGTGTTTGTTTGCCCATTTTCTTCAATGCGAATGGAAGTGAGCACCGCAAGATTACATAGTGTTCATCTAGTGATTTGCGTTCGCGCCTCTCGACGAGATGACAGCGTAGACATCTTCCCTAAGTGCGTAGAGAGAGTCCTCGGCCTTGATGAGTTTCTTCCTGCTCAGGGTCTCCGAAAGGCTAGCGTGATGTGTGGAATGAAGACGTCGCTACGCGTCGGCGCTGCAACATCCGCTGGCACGGAGGGCGCCATCGGATGTGGATGCAATCGGTCAACCTTGCGGAGAGGGTCTTCTTGTAGCGCGGTGGGCGAAGAGCGGAGGAGAGCCAAGATCCTGACGAGCCGAGATCCTGACGAACTTTGGATGGCCAACGCGTCAAGCGATGGTGGGAGAGTGGTGGCTGGTCGCTTGTGCATCGCTGCAGCGGATGAGTCCCGCTGTGAGCCGATGGGACAACTTGCGCCCGCCACCACGGCATGGCGCAGGCGGTATCCGCTTGGTATTCTGATCAGATGTTGAAACTGTGTGGGCTACCGAAGGGTTGTTTTCTCCCAGCATGGCTGGGAGGGCTTATGCTGGTCCTCTGCGGCTGTCGGTCGTCCGCAGTTCACAGTGCTCAGCAGGCCCACGCTCAACTGCAGATGGAACGCGAAGAGATCGAGCGGATTCCGCCTCCCACCAAAAGCACGTTCATGACGGTGCACAACTTTGACAGTTGGCAGAATCCGGTGATTACCATTGAACCCAGCATGCTGGAGCTGCATGTCCTGCTCTCCGATGCCAACACTACCTCGATCGGCGCCGGCGGCATGTTTCGCCCCATCAACGCCCGCCGCCAGGAGGCCGCTATCCGCATCTCTTCACTGGGCGAGGCCATGAGCGCGATTCCGCGATCATGCTGGCCGTACGGCCGCGTGGTGGCTGTCGAAGAGGCCCACAACACTCCGGCTAGCGCCGAACCCGCTGTGCGCCGCAACATGGAGCTTGCGATCAGCAAGCTCAATGATCTGGGCTTTGTGGTGTATGACCTGAGCAGCGGAAAGGTTCAATAACCCAAGGCCCGGCAACGCGCTGCCAAGACGGGCCTTCTCCTGCTCTGACGGTACAATCAACCTATGATCAAAGGACTCACAGCCGTGGTGCCGGTAGCCTCAGAGGCTGACTTCGCTCAACTTGCGGAGCTGTTGGAAGCTCTCGGGTTCGAGCGGGGGAGGGGCTGGAGCTACGATGCCGGGGCCGCAGACCTGCGTGAAAGCGCGGCCAAGGGCGCGCCCTTCATGGCTCCGCTGGGCAACCTGGAGCTGGTCTACGGTCGGCGGCCCGCTGAACCGCCTCTGCTAATCGAGGTGACGGCTCTCGACCAGATCCACGCCACAGTCAAAGCCTGGCTCATTAACCGCCGACGAAGCAAGGGGGTTGGCGGCGAGATCTCGGAACCGGCGCTGACGGACTGGAATGCGAGGCTCTTTTCGGTGGAGCTTGATCCGGGCCTGAGCGTTGGCTTCTGGCAATCCGAAAATCCTTTGCACAACCGGCCCGTGGCGGTTGAGGGCGACCTTTCGGCGGCGGGTCGGCGATTTGCCATCGTGGCGGCGCGCTGGAACGCAGTGATCACCGACCGGCTTCTCCAAGGCGCTCTGGATGCCCTGCTACGCAGCGGCTGCGCGCGAAAGGATATCGAGATCGTCCGCGTTCCCGGCGCCTGGGAGATTCCCTCGGCAGCCCGCACCCTGGCGGAGAGCGGGCGTTTCGCGGCCATCGTCACGCTGGGCGTGCTGCTGCGTGGAGAGACCGCTCACTACGAGGCCATCTACAACGAGGTAGCCCGCGGCATCGGCCAGTCGCAGCAAGAGACAGGCGTTCCTCACGCCTTTGGCGTGCTTACCTGCGAGACCCTGGAACAGGCTCTGGACCGCGCCGGGGTGAAGTCCGGCAACAAAGGGTTTGAGGCCGGCATCGCAGCCATCGAGATGGCCTCGCTGCAAGCAAAGCTGCAACCTGAGGGGCGCGCCTCTTCTGCATCCGCGGTTGAGGCAGGCTCCTGATGGGTACGCGCCGCAAGTCACGTGAGTTGGCCATGCAAATGCTTTTTCAGGGCGATCTGGGCAAGCAGAAGCCGGAGGAGGTTGAGCGGTTGTTCTGGGCCTCTCGCGATGACGTGGATGAGGAGACCCGAGGGTTTGCCGACGATCTGCACCGCCTTGCCACTCAGCGCGAGGAAGATGTCGACGCAATGATTCAGAAGCACGCCCAGAACTGGCGTCTGGAGCGCATGCCGGTGGTGGATCGCAATCTGCTGCGCAGTGCGGTGGCGGAGATGCTGGGATATCCGAAGACGCCGGCTGCGGTGATCATCAATGAGACGTTGGAGATCGCGCGCCGCTATGCCGCCCCGGAGAGCCTCCACTTCCTCAATGGGGTGCTGGATGCGGTTGGCCGCGAGCTTCTGGAGTCGCGGTTGAACGCAAACGGCAGGGTGTAGAGAGCGGAGTCTGATCTTCCGCTCCAGACGCCTGGTTCCATCTTGAATCGAAGACGCCATGCGGTAGCGAATCAGAGCGCAGCAGGCGTTGACATTGGGGAAGTCCGACGGGGGTTGCATGGAGACGATCTCGGGCGTGAAGGGCTGAAGAGGACGCGGGCGCGGGCAGGCACGGTATAAAATCGGCAATCATGGAGCCAAAAGATCCCAAGGCGAAACAGCTCTCTGAGGCGCCTCTGTTCGCGGACCCGCTGCCGAAGCGGAGCTTCCCTACGACCGCGGTTGCCATCGCTGCGGTAGCGGTGACGCTTCTGGCGATCTTCTTCGTGCTGTTGAGCCGGAGGAATCAGCCCTCGCCTGCACCCAAGACGCTGCTTCCCGCGGCTGCCTACGCGGCCAATCTGCCGCTGACGGGCTTGCAGATGAGCGACTCCACCAGCATCTCCGGCGGCAAGCAGATCTACCTGGAGGGGCATATCGCCAACCACGGCGACCGCACCGTGACCGGAGTGACGGTGCAGGTGGTATTCGCCAATGACGTCGCCATGCCGCCGCAGATCGAGACAGTGCCGCTAAGCTTGATCTACATGCGGCAGCCGTATATCGACAGCCACCCTTTGAGATCCTCTCCGCTGGGGCCGGGCGCGGAGGGCGACTTCCGCCTGATCTTTGACGACATCAGCGATAACTGGAACCAGCAACTTCCGATGGTTCGCATCATCCAGGTGGAGACCCGCTAAAGATTTTCCCGCGCCGGTATCTCCCCGTGCCTCGATCTCTTTAGGGGAGTTTCCCGAACGCTGGTGCTCCCTGCGGGCTTGCCTGCCGGCGCGGAAAGAAAATGCCACAGCAAGCCCTTGCTGGAAGACCCAACACAGCAGGAAAAATGCGATGAAAGAGATGTGCTGCAGGGACCTTCTGCGCCTGGGGCTGGGTTGCGCGTCTATTCACGATAGCCTTTTCAGTGTGGATAGGTCCCCCAAAAAATGGCCTTCAGTGGCGTTTTCATTGGGCAAACCCCATCAATGTTGGGGTGCCTGTCTATACCTACACTGAAAATGCTTGAGCGGCCGCGTGAACGGCCAGCAGCCTCTCCAGCGTGGGCCGCAGAAGGTTCAGGTGGAGGGCGTTGGCTCCGTCAGATTTGGCCTCGGCAGGGTTGTCGTGGACCTCCAGGAAGATCCCGTCCACGCCGGCGGCTACGGCGGCGCGCGCCAGCACGGGAATGAACTCCGGCTGACCGCCGGAGACGCCCTGAGCGGCGCTGGGCGTCTGCACCGAGTGGGTGGCGTCAAAGATGACCGGGGCAAACTGGCGCATGACGGGAAGCGAACGCATGTCCACCACCAGGTTGTTGTAGCCAAAGCTGGCTCCCCGCTCGGTGAGCGAGATGCGCTGGTTGCCGGAGTCGCGAAGCTTCTCCACGGCGTGGCGCATGTCCCACGGCGCAACAAACTGCCCCTTCTTGACATTCACGGGCCGGGAGGTCTGGGCGGCCGCGATCAGCAGATCCGTCTGCCGACAAAGAAAGGCAGGGATCTGCAGCATGGCGTCGACAGGCCCTAGAGCCTCGCTGGCCTGTGAGCACTGCTCCGGGGTATGAACGTCGGTGAGGATAGGTAGATCGTTGTTCTCCGCCACCAGACGCAGAATCCGGCAGCCTTCGCTCAGGCCGGGACCGCGGAAGCTGCGGATGGAGGTTCGGTTGGCCTTGTCGTAGCTGGCCTTGAAGACGTAAGGGACGTTCAGGTCGGAGGTGATGCGCTGTATGGCATCAGCCATCTTGCGGGCATGCAGTTCGGACTCAAGCACACACGGTCCTGCAATGAGAAAGAGCTTGTCAGCACCCACGCGGACGCTGCCGAGAGTGAAGCTGGAAGAGTGAGCCATAAAGCTAGGATAGAGCCGCCCCGCGGTGGACAGGTAACCGAGCAACGGTCAGAGACGCCTCATTCCGGGGTTGTGTGTTCCGGTGTTCAGTCTCACGACATTCTTTCCACGTTGTTTGGCTCATCTTCGAAACCTTAATCCAGAAAACAATTCTTTATCAGCAAGTTATGGTCCTAAAAGCGGCCTAGTGACACGCCTTCTCTCCGGCTGCGTCGAACGGAAGCCAGCCTCAGCAAGAGCGCAGCACGGGCGGCAGAGCCACACGGCAGGCT
>DAHWOF010000094.1 GCA_027335345.1 Granulicella sp.
TGCTCCGCCGCGGAAGAGGCTATCGCAACCTGAACTACCTGCTCCTCAAAGCGCAACGCCTGGCCGCCACAAAGACCCAATGGGTCGCTTTTCAGAAAGCCGCGTAAAATGACCCCCTTTCCACTTTCTCGTCAAGAGCCGGATATTCGATGCAGTCGTAACGGGAAGCGATCGGGCCAGATCTCTTCCACTTCTCCCAGACCATCACCTCGTCCTGATTGTTCGCCGTCCACAGATCATATGCAAAGTCGTAGACGGCGTCTCGAGGCGCAGAAAAGTCGAACGATGTCTGCACGCTGCGCAGCGCATCCAGGTCAGCGTTGTTCAAGCGGAGCATCGTGTGCGGATAGGCTTTCACACCCTTGCCGCTGAACCTCGACGTTGAAGTCCATCGAGTAGCGCTGTAAACATGGAGACATTGGCCAGATGTCGCCCCCCATTCATCTGTCTGCACGCTGTAGGGCCCGCTGGAGTAGCCGGCAAACCGCTCGCATGAGTTCCATTCCTGCGCATGAACCGCTGCGGCAGCCATTGCGCCAGCACAGACCAGACTCCATAGGATCGCCTGAGATCTCTTCACTGCCAATGTACCCTCCTGATTCTTCGTTACTGTTATTGCGGGTGGATGAGCTCTGCCTCTGCTTCGTTCCCGGAATCTATGGTCGCAGGCTGTTCTCAGAGAGAGAGAGACGGGGTAAGCCAAGCAATCCGCGGATCTTCAGGTGCTTCCGAAAAGCCCCGCGAAGACAGGCAAGAAACCGTGGATGGATTCGTACCGCGTAGTACTCCGCTTCAAGCGATTCTCTGCACCGGATACAGGGTTGCCTGGCATGCGCCGAGACAGTGATTCGGCCACATGGGGGTAAGCTAGACGTTTTGAAAGAAGGCCGTTGCCCAGCGGAGAAGGACGTACCAGACAACGGCGCGAGCGGAGGTGGAAAAACAATCGTCACTGCACCGTGAGCGAAACCTGGAACTTCTGCTCCACGCATGGCGAACTGGCTGGGTTCCCATTCGGACAAGGAGCAGTGATAAGAACGGATCCCGGTTCGAAGGGTTGGGCGTAGGCTTCAACCGTGATTATGCTGGTTCCGGTCGGAGTCAAATTCTGGGTACTGCCCCCACACCCTGCCAAGCCAAGGCTTATCACCACCAGCAGAAGCAAGCCGGCGACGATCGCCATCGGCGCCTGATGGCGCCTTGCAAAACGCCGCCGCGCGAAAAACAGCAGTAGACCAATCGGCCCGGCGAACCACCATGGGAACCCACTGGCCGTGGGCGTCTGCGGAGCCTGATTGATCACCACCGACATGGTGACGGGCAGATTGGATATCACGGTCGTCGCTGTGCTCGATGCAACCTGTAGTTGACCAGGATTGAAGATGCATCTCGCATTCGCCGGCAAAGTCGACTGAACGCAACTGAAGCCAACCAGACCCTGCCAGCCGCCATAACTGGTGGCCTGGAAAGTCGCGCTGCCGCTGCTGCTCTGGCTGGCGGTGATGGAGGCTCCCGTTTCCGTAAGGCCTACCTGGGCCGAGCTCACCACAACCACCGGGGCTGGACTGGAGGTGGATGCAATGTAGTTCGCGTCTCCGGAGTATGCCGCGGTGATGTTGTCCGTCCCTACAGGTAGAGCGGTGGTGGAGAACGTTGCGGCGAAGGCGCTACTCGATGTGGGCTGGACTGGGCCGGAGCCAATGGAGACGCCGTTGGAGAGAAAGGTGATGGCGCCGGTGGGAATACCCACTCCGGTCGACGCGATGGTTGCCGACATCGTAACGGTGCTCCCCTGCAACGCGCTGTCCGGATCGATGTAGGGCGAGGTGATCGTCAAAGTCGTTGTTGTGGACGCCAGCACCACAGAGATCGCCAAAGTGGAGGAGGTGCTGCCACTGAAGTTGCTGTTGCCGTCATAGATGGCAACGAAGGTATGGTTGCCACCTGTCAGTCCGGAAGGAAGCGAAAAGAGCGCTACGCCGCTGGAGCCAAGCGTCGCTTCTCCATCTTGCGTCCCATCCACCATCAGGCGGACCGTCCCAGCCGGAGTTCCGCTTGAGGCCGTTACCGTGGCCGAGAGGTTGATGGCCTCTCCAAAAAAGGGAGACCCACTGGCCGGAGATGGAGACGTGATCGCGAGAACGGTTGAGGTGGTAGTGGCTGTGCCTCCTTCTCCGGAGAGCAGGATCTGTGCTCCGGCTGAGCTCGCGGACTGATTCATGGCGTTGCTGGCGACACTCAGAGTTGCCGTGAGCGCTCCCTGCGCAACTGGAGTGAACGTTGCGTCCACCTCGCAACTGTCTCCCACCGTCACCTGGCCGCCTGCGGCGCAGCCGCCGGATGTGGGAGCGGAGATCGTGAAGTCGGCGGTATTGCCAGAGAGCGTATCCCACGGCGTGCTCAGGCTCAGCGTCTGATTGCCTTCATCTTCCACCTGAGCCGATAGCGCCCCGCTGGTGGCGTTGACTGCCCAGCTACCGAAGTTGAGCGCCGTACTGGCGCGGGCGACTTCATAGGCCGAGGCGGCGCCGCTATCCGAGACGTAGAGGTTTCCCGAGGGGTCGATCGCCACACCGTAGGGCGCGTTGATCCCAATGCCGGCTTCGATCTCCGCGTTCGGGCTGAGACTGCCGGAGATATTGGGAATCCTCACCAGATCGCCACCCGCGGTATCCGCGACGAACAAACTTCCGGAGGCGTCAACCGCCAATCCGGATGGTTTTGCAAAGCCGACGGCAACCAGCTCCGTTGTGAGCTGAGAGAATGGATTCAAAATCTCATCGATCTCTCCAACTCCAGAGTTTGCCACATAGAGACTGCCGGACGGCGAGGCCAGGACGGCGAGCGGGGCATCCAGGGAAGAGTCGAGCACGGTTGCGGCAGCGGTGCTCCAGCTTCCGCTGTAGGGTATGGCAATCACGCGATTGTTTCCGGTATCGGCGATGAACAGATCGCCCGCGCTATCCAGTGCCACCCCTGCCGGGCCGCTGAGGTCAGCCCCTGCAACGGAGGTGGAGGAGCCAACCACGGTAACCTGCGCGGCGTTGCTCAGCGCGCCACTGACCATCGGCACCTAGACGATACAGTTGTTGCCCGTGTCGGCGATCAGAACGTCCCCGGCTCCATCCACGGCGACCCCCGAGGGCTGGCTGAGCCCGCTGCCGATCTCGATGGCGGATGTGCTTCCGGGAGTAAACTCGAGCACCGCGCCGCTGCCCGGGTCGGCGTAGAAGGTATCGCCGGCTGCGTCGATGGCGACGGCCTCCGGCGTGTTGAAGCCGCTACCCACGGCGGTCACGGTTCCAGGGTCCATCGTGATACCGGCTCCGGAGCCCGTACCCGTAAGATAGGTGGTCGCCAGCGTGCTCCCTGAAGAAGCGAGCATCTGCACCCCGGCCTCCGCGGCTCCGGGAGACGCCGGAGCGAGATGCTGCAGCTTGACCCAGCGGCATAGCTGGTTTCGGCGGCGCAGGTGCCGCCCGTCTGCGTAAAGGGTCCATGGCTGGGAAAACTGGCGATGGAGACGAGCGTGGTTGCGCTGTTGAAGACTGCATTGAGGGTCACGGGAAGGGTGGACCCAACCGCGAGCGAGCCTGCGTTGGCGCTGAAGCGGGTCAGATCGTAGACCGAAGATCCCTGATCGGCGAAGTAGAGCGTGTCGGCGCCGCCAACCGCGGGGGTATTGCTGATGCTCACTCCAGTGGCGACGATGAACTGATCGGCGGGGTTCAGCCCAGGGCTGGATTGCGTTGTCTCATAGGGAATCTCGTAGATCGTGGAGGCTCCGCCGTCGGCCACATAGAGATTCCCGGCAGAGTCCAGCGCCACCCCCACCACGCTCTGATAACCGTGTCCAAAGGACACCGGCGTCGAACTGTACGTTGCAGAGGTCGTAGCGGTTCCGGCTGCCGTAACGGCGAGCTCCCAGAGCGCGCCGCTCGAGTCCGCATAGTAGATGTCCCCGGAGGCGTCTACGGCCATGGAGATGATTGGATTGGTCAGGGGGCTGAGCAGAACGCTTCCCGTGATGTAACCCGCATTCTGCTCCAGCAGTTCGTTGGCATTCGCGCAACAGGCGCCGTTGGTGGCAATGAAGAGATCGTCAGCCGCATCGGTAGCCAGCGCCGATCCACCCCAGTAATAGCTGATGGCGCCAAGATTGGAGATGCTGATGCTGGTTTCGGAGCCGGTCTGCGGTACGCAACCGCTAATTGGTATTTGAGTGACGTGGCCGCTGAAGCCCTGCATTACGAACAGGTTGGCTTTGGCCGCGTCGATCCATAGCGACATCATGCTGTAGCTGCCGGCCGAAGCCTCCACCGTGGTTGCCGCGCCGCCGCCGGCCGGAATCTCCACCACCTGACCGCTGCCGGCATTGATCGCATAGATATTTCCGCAGCCGTCCAGCGCAACATCGCCGAGATCACCCGGCGAAGCTGAGACGGGGACTGCGTTGGTCGAACTGACCACGATGGGGGACACATAGGAACTTTGAGCGGCGACGGGAGCCGGCCACATGACCGGGACAACTATCGCGAGCAGAGACATCACTCCCACTCCGTTCCGCATGCTTCTCTTCAAGCATTTGCTCGTCATCTTCAGCATCCCCATCTTCAGCCTCCCCTTCAGCCCCAAAGCCTCGGCTTGCCGCCGCGTATTGTTTCTTCTGCTCGTCATTTCCAATCGCCCCTTTTTTTTCCCCGCCTTGCCGTCTGGTGAGCTCCAGATCTGCTGAAGTGCATCCCCGGACCTTGCGTTGCGCAAACGCAGCTCGAAGATCCGCCGCGGTTAGAAGGTGTACTGCAAGCCCAGTTCCACAATGCGCACGCCATCCTTATAGCTGGTAGAGCCGAAGCTGCTGGCATTGGGAAGTGACGCGTTCCCCAACGCCTGCGTGGCCGTGGTGTACTTGCAGGTGGTGCAGGCATCTCCATAGTCCAGATCCAGCACCTCCAGATTCTCGTTGCTGAACGAGACCAGCGGGTGATTCAGAAAGTTGAACCCTGAGAGCTGGAGCTGCAACTTCTGCTGCTTGTGGATCACAAAGTCTTTGTAAAGTGTCAGATCATCGCTGAAGTAGGCCGGACCGTGGGCAAACGGCATCTTCCACCAGCCCTCTGAACCCATAGGCGGCAGCGCAAAGCAGTTGCCGTTCACGAACTGGTCCTTCTTCAGATTGGCGGTAGGGTTGCAGGTCACTTCGGGCTGAAGGTTATACGAACTTGTGCCCAGCCATGCTGCCGCATTGATGGGGATCGAGACGTTTCCGTAACCCACGCCGCCACTCAGGGAGTAATCGGTGCTGCTGTTCAGGATGGACAGATCAGGACCGGTCGTCAGCTTGTTGATCCCGGAGATCTCCCAGTTGTTCAGCAACTGGCCAAGAAAATGGTTGCCGTGATATTTGATCCCTTCCTGCCAGGAGTAAATCAGATTCAATGCCTGGCGCAGATCAAACGCCAGATAGCCGTAGTCGTGATGCAGATCCACCGGATCACCGGCGTTGTAGTCAGAGCCGCCGTCAGCACCGCGCGTTCCCAGGCTCTTGCTCCAGGTGTAGTTAATCCCCCAGATCAACGATCCAGAGGTCTTGTTCCATGACACCTGCAGCGCGTTGTAATTCGACCAGCCGATGTGATTGGTGACACTCACAGTTTCGTAGTTCGGATAAGGCGTGTAATCGTACTCGTTGATAATGTCGCTGATCGAATTCAGTTGGCCGGTGATCGGATCCGGTTTGAAGAACGCGCCCAGTGGAATCACGTTCTGATTGGCCACATTGGCTCCATCCGGCGAGCTTACCGACGCCAGTTTGGTGCTCGTGTTGCCCACATAAGCAACTTCAAACATCGAATTCCAGCGCACCATCTGGTCTATCGTGAAGTTGTAGTTATAGGTGAGCGGCATATGGTTATCCGTCGGATCCATCGCGCCGATCGAAAACGGAGTCAGCGTGTTCGGCTCCGTGGAATAGGCTCCGCACGGCACATATTTGGTCGTGAATAGCTGCCCAAAGGTGCACGAGATCGAGCTTGGATTGGAGTAAGTCTCCATGCCGATCGCGGTTGACTGGGCGCCGGATGCTATCGAGGTCGAATCGTGCGAGTAGTACATACCCCAGCCGCCACGGAGGGTCGTCTTGCCATTCCCGTAAAGGTCATAGGCCAACCCAAAGCGAGGCTGGTAAAACAGTGCGCGCGTGGGAACACCGGTCAGTGGAAGGCTGGAGTCCCTCTGATGCCAACTGATGCCGGGCCATGTCAGGTTCGAAACGGTGTCGGGGTAAAGCACATTCTGACTGACCCCGAGCTTGGCCGGCTCCCACACCGCCAGACCGATGCCGTGCGCATCCGACCAGGGTTGCAGGTGGGAGAAGCGAATTCCCAGGTCCAGCGTCAGCCTGGAGGTTACCTTCCATTCGTCATTGAGATACCCCTCAATCGTCACGAAGCGCAGATTATTGACTGGGTCCTCGTTGGCCTGGGCGTAGCCCAGAGGACAACCGATCAGGAAGTTACCCACCTCATTTCCCAGATTCGTATCCTCCGAAGGCTCTGTCGGCGCAGGAACCTGATTAGGATTCTGGTTCGGATAGCAGGAGTCCCAGCGCATGAAGCTCAGCTCTCCGTTCTCCTGACTTCCCAGCGTCACCTGATTGTTGCCGGTCTCCTCCGCGTAGAATCCAGCCACAAAGGTGTGCGTCTTGTACACCTTTGTCACGTTATCCTTCACGTTCCAGTCGAACTTCCTCAGAAACTCGGACGACTTCGGAACATAACCGAAGGCGAGACTCGGAATACCCACGTCCTCGTAATCGACAACTTCGGGAAGCTGCGTCTCATTCAAGTGCAGATACCCTCCGGAGTAGCCAGCCGCCGCCCAGGTCGTGCCGGTCGTCTGCGCCTTGGCGGGATCGGCAAACTGTTGCGGTTGGTTGTAGTACACCCCGGACGCCATAAACTCATCGGTCAACGACGGCCCAAAGGTCTTGGTCAGATCCAACGTCAGGGTCTGGGAGCGCCCGTTGGAGTACTCAGGAGTCGGGTACGGCACCGTCATATTGGGGTTGTAATAGATGTTGTTCATCGGCGATTCAACACTCACGTCTTCCAGGTTGTAGACCCCGTAGAGGTGGGTGGAATCAGTCACACTCTCGTCAACCCGAGAGTGAATCTGGAAGCCGTTGGAGGTGCTTTCGACGTTCTGGGTGTAGTTGATCCCGTCCGTGGCATATTGTGTCGCCCCAGCAGTGATCACTGGTTGCGGCGTGCGATTCGCCTTGGGCCACAGGTTGGAGATGGTGGTGGTCGCAGGATCGATATTCTGCAACTGCCCGTTGGATATCTCGGTGCCGGTCTGGTCCAGGCCCGTCGCCTGGGTACAGATGCCCCCGACGTTGGAGAACAGCGCTGTGGTGGAGTAATCTTCGGCACAGTTGCTCTCCAGGGCCGCCGGCGTCACGTTCAGCGCTGAGGCCAGCGACGCCCAACTCAGGTCGCCGTTCATCATCCCCGCCGACGGAATAAAGGCGGTTGCCAGGGCGCTGGGCTGTTTCTGATCGTACTTCTCAAACCCAACCCAGAAGACCAGGTGCTTCTTCTTGTTGAAGTTGGTGTGCGGAATCAGCACTGGACCACCGAGCGTACCGCCCGGGTAGAAATAGTCAAATGCGGGTCGCGGGTCTCCGTAATACTTCGACAGCCAGTCATTGGAGTTCAACGCCGCATTTTTCACATAAGCGTAGAGGCTGCCGTGAAAGTCAGAGCCGCCGGACTTGCCCACGGCATCGATCACGATCGGCCCCTTGGACTCGGCCGCGCTGAAGTCCGCGGTCTGAACCTTCACCTCCTGGACCTGGGCCATGTTGATGTTGATATCCTGCGCGTTCATGGCGCCGGGGTCGATGACATTGGCGCCATCGGAGGTGATGTTCAACTGGCCGGATCCCGGCGCGGATCCATTCGCTGAAAAGTCTCCGATCTGGCTTCCTCCTGGACTCGTTGTCTGATAACCATAGATGTCACCCGCCCCGCCGTTCTGGAGATCAGGTCCGGAATCGACGTTGAATCCCGGGAGAATATTCACCAGTTCCGTTACGTCGCGGCTGATGGTTGCGAGCCGGTTGATCTCCGCTGAGGTAATCATGGTGCTGTGCTCGCCGGAGTTGAGCGTGACCCCGGCGCTCTCAGCGGTAACCACAATGGAGGTGCTCGCCCTGCCTATCTTCAATGCGATCTTCGGAATGGTGAGATTATCGCCCGGATTGGCCACAATGCCGGTGACACCCCAGCTCTCAAACCCCTGCATCGAGATGAGGATGGAGTACTTGGTGGGAGGGATATCCACGAAGCTGAAGAAGCCATCTCCGTTGCTGGTGGTCTTCCACTGCGCATGGCTGACTACGTCGGTCAGAAGCACCTTGGCCCCGGGGACCAAGGCGCCGGAGCTGTCCTTGACTGTGCCGGTGATGACGGCTGAACTCTGGGCGTGCGCCGCGCCGCCTGCAAGGATCAGGCCAGCGGCCAAGATGGCAACTCCCCAGACCCCCGACGCAACCATCCCCCCATCAGGCGTCTTGATCAGTTGCAGCGACCGCCTGAAGAAGTTTGCGAGATTTCTTGACTTTGACAAGAGATGCCTCCAGAACCAACTACGCTATCGATCTCCCGGCGAGGGCTGGCAGGGAAGCCCACGTCCGGTGCTACTCCGAAGGAATGACTCCGAAACCGGCGTGCGCCAGCCACGGCAGCCTGGGACATGGGGGACCGACTCGGGTGATCCTCCCTCCCCAAGCCAATTCACTTCTTTTGCCGCAGATCGTTTGAAAATGGGAGAACGCTAACTCTCCGCAACCAAAGCGCGAAAGGTTCATTTTGTACAAACTTGTTCTTCCCCGTTCCGAAACCCTGTTACATCTTGCTTAATTGGCTTTTTATGAGGTAGTTTTCCAGTTCTAATGAGACCCTGCACGGTGCATGTTACAAGCCTGTTACCGGGCCGGTTATCATCACTTCCGGAGCTTGCTTTGGCCACCGCGTCTCGCACATCAGCCGCAACTCCCGCCCCGAGGATGACCGAGGATGACCGAGGAGGAGCGACGCGAGCTGGATTCGCTAGCGGCCAGCCTGGGCAATGCTTCCCGGTTGCAGCGTCTGGTCCTCTATATCTGCGAGAAGTACTTTCAAGGCGAGGCGGATAAGCTGCACGAGTACGAGATCGCCACCGATCTCTTCGGCCGTTCCAGGGACACCTTCGATCCGGCCGAAGATGCTGTGGTCCGCGTTGAGGCGCACCGTCTACGGAAGCGGCTGAAGGAGTACTACGAGGGTCCGGGCAAAGACCACCCCATCCAGATCTCTGTTCCAGCGGGAAGCTATGTACCGGTGTTCCTCCACCAGGACCCAGCCCCGGAAGCGGAAGCGGAAAAGATCGAACTTCCTGCGAGCCCGCCCCGGCGAGCGCCCTGGCGTCTCCTTCTGGCGGCCTCTGCCGCTCTGATTCTGATTCTCACCGTCCTCATCCTCGCTGTCCTCCGCCATCATGGGGCTGACGGACAAGCCGCGGAGGGCTTGACGCCCACCCCCTCATCGGTTCCGGCTCTCCCTGGCCAGAGCGGCGCAAAGCTGCCCCTCCGCATCCTGGCCGGCTACAGCGGAAGACCCCAGGTGGACAGCGCTGGCGCGGTCTGGCTGCCCGACCATTACTTCCACTACGGCGGCAACTGGGAACATCCCGAAGCATTTGTCTTACGCACCGGCGACCCCATGCTCTACCAACACTGGCGGGACGGCTTCTTCTCCTATGACATTCCTCTGCCGCCGGGCAACTACGAGCTGCACCTTTACTTCAACCACACGGCCAAGAATCCCAACCTCGAAACCCTGTCCACCTTTTCGGTCGTGGCCAACAGCCAGCCGCTCCTGACAGGCTTTGACATCGCCACCGACGCAATGGGAGTCAATACCGCCGACGAACGCGTATTCCGCGATATCAGTCCGGGACGTGACGGCATCCTGCATCTCTATTTCACCAGCGAACGCGCCCCTGCGGAGCTGAATGCGCTGGAAGTTCTTCCCGGCCTGCCCCACAGTCTGCTGCCGATCCGGATCGTCACCCAGCCGGTGTCGTTTACGGATCATCTCGGACAGTTCTGGCATCCAGACAACTACTTTCTGGGCGGGTACACAGCCCAGGGACAGGAAGTGATGACGGGGATACCAGATCCGGGCCTCTACTCCGGCGAGCGCTACGGCAACTTCTCCTACTCGATTCCCGTTGATCCGCGCGACCAGTACACACTGATCCTTCACTTCGCCGAGTTTTACTTCGGCCCAAATGCCTCGGGCATCGGCGGCGCCGGTAGCCGCGTCTTCCGCATCCTGTGCAACGGCAATATTTTGCTCGACAACTTCGATATCTATAAAGAAGCGGGCAGTCTCCATCCCTTGGTGAAGTCCTTCTACCACCTGAAGCCGACTTCGCAAGGCAAACTGAACCTCAGCTTCGAACCGATCGCGAATAACGCCACGGTTTCAGCCATTGAAGTGATCGATGAGTCAAAGTAATCGGGTCCTTCCCCACTCTGGAACTTGCTCGGCGTTGCGTTATTTCGCCTTTATGGGCTGGCGACTCGATGGATCCTGCGCGAGGCGCTGTAAGAGCGGAAAGCTCGAATCGCGGAAGGCCGGGATGATTTCCTCGCCGGGCGATCGGTCCATGAGCCTATAGAATGGTCCCAGGCGCGCGGCACCGTCTGCACGGCGTCAAAACTCCCTGGCAGGTCCCAGTGAATGAACGACTTTTACGGAGATATGGCGCGCTACCGGGCGCGAGGCTACCGCGGCCGAGAGCTATGGCTGAACCCGGCAGTGTGGTCCATCGCTTGCTACCGGTTGGGAAACTGGCTGCACGTGGCGAAACCATTCTTCCTGATCCGGATCCCCTTGAAGCTGATCTCCTATTGTGCAAACAAGTGGTGTGAAGTGTTCATGGAGATGTGCATCGATCCCCAGGCAACGATCGGGCCGGGCTTGTATATTGGGCATATCGGAGGAGTCCATATTAACCCCCAAGCCGTCCTGGGAAAGAACTGCGACCTTGCCCACCGCGTGACGATTGGAACCTCGGCTATGGGGAGGCAGGGAGCGCCGACTCTCGGCGACGACATCTATATTGGTACCGGCGCCACCCTGGTGGGCAAAATCAAGGTCGGCAGTGGGGCGAAGATCGCCGCCAATACCCTGGTGATCAGCAATGTTCCGGCCGGCGCGACCGTGATGGGCGTGCCGGGCCGAGTGATCATGCGGCCCGCCAGAACAGCTACCGATGCAGAGATAAGAGCAACGGAGAGATCGGATGCAGGTTGATTCGAAACGCAACGAACTGCGGCAGTGCATCAAGGACGCCCTGGCGAACCGGGACGCCTGCGCCGCCGTGCAGCTTGCCCGTGATCTGCTGACGGTCTCCTCCAAAGCCTCTGATGTTCTGTTCTGCGCCAACGGCTTCGCCACTGAAGGCGAGACGCTGGTGACGCAGATGGGACTGAAGCGGTTGCGAACCTATCTGGTTCGCTCCGTGACCCTTGAGCCGGTCTTGCCCTACCTGAGCACGGAGGCCGTCCTGTCCGGCTTCTTCCTGGATTTGCAAGCAGGCGGCTATGGTTCTTATGTCAGCGAGCTTCTACAGCCGGATAGCGAGCTGGCCCGCTTTCAGCCGGAGTTGGTGTTGATCGCGCTCGATCTGGAAGAGGTTGCGGGCCGCTTGCCGGCACTATGCGCGGACGGCCTTGGCGCAGGCGTGGAGGGCGAGATTCAGGAGGCGACGGCGCGGATGGAGCAGTTGCTGCGGAGTTTTCGCTCGCACAGCCCCGCTCGTTTGCTGTTGCACGGGTTGGTGATTCCGGACATCACCTCTTCAGGCGACGTGGGCGATGCAAACTTGCCGCACAGTCTGACAAACGCTGTATTGCGGCTGAACCAGAGGCTGGCGGAGGTGTGCCGCGCCACCCCGGACTGCGTCTTCTTTGATGTGGATCGGCTAGCGGCGCGCTATGGCCGCGCTCGCTGGCGCGACGCGCGCATGTTTCTGGCCTCTCGTCTGCCCCTGTCGGCAGAGTTCTTTCCAGCCTACGCTCGCGGGCTGGTCCGCAGCTTTGCCACGCTCTTCCGCGCCCCGCGGAAGGTTCTCTGCACCGATTTGGACAGCACGCTTTGGGGTGGAATCCTGGGAGAGGATGGAGCCGACGGGATCGCTACCGGCAGCGCTTTTCCAGGGAACTGCTACCTGGAGTACCAGCGCTATCTGAAGCAGCTTTCGCAACGCGGTATCCTGCTGGCCGTGGTCTCCAAGAACAACCCAGCCGACGTGCAGGAGGCGTTTCAAACCCGCGCCGCCGACCTGGCGCTCTCTCTGGATGACTTTGTGGCACGCAAGATCGGCTGGGGGGAAAAAGCAG
>DAHWOF010000118.1 GCA_027335345.1 Granulicella sp.
GCGGACGCCAAGATGGATTACCCGGCGGCCTGCAACGCCGTGGAGACGGTGCTGGTGCATCAGGCGATTGCAGCCGAGTTTCTGCCCCGGCTGGCTGAGCATCTGCGCGCGCGCGGGGTCGTGCTGCATGGCGATGAGACCGTACGGGCGCTGTTGCGCGGCTTTGAGGTGGAAGCGGTATCGGATTGGCATACCGAGTACGGTGAGCCGGCCATCTCTTTGGGAGTGGTGGCCTCGCTGGAGGAAGCGATCGGGCACATCCATGCCCATGGCTCAGCCCATACGGAGAGCATCCTGACCGACGATCCGGAGGCGGCGGAGAAGTTTCTGCGCGAGGTGGACGCCTCCAGCGTGATGCACAACGCGTCCACGCGCTTCGCCGATGGCTTCCGCTACGGATTTGGCGCCGAGGTAGGCATCAGCACCAGCAAGCTGCACGCGCGCGGGCCGGTGGGCCTGGAGGGATTGACGACCTACAAGTACTTGTTGCGTGGCAGCGGACAGGTGGCCGGCGACTATCGCGCCGGCAAGGAGACCGGCAGACCGGCGCGGGTCTTTACGCACCGGCGGGAGCGCGGATGAGAAGCGTGCTGGTGGTGGGAACCGGGCTGATGGGCGCCTCCATAGGATTGGCGCTCAAGGCCGGCAGTTTTGCCGGTGAGATCGCTGGCTGGGACGCCCGTTCGGAGGAGTTGGCCGAAGCGCTGCAGCGGGGAGCGATCGACCGGGCGCTGCCCAGCCGCGAAGCGGTGCTGGCGACGGATGCGGATATAGTGGTGCTGGCCACGCCGGTGCTGCCAATTCTGGACTGGATGGAACGTCTGGCTCCGGTGCTGAAGCCGCACCAACTGGTGACCGACGTGGGCAGCACCAAGGCCGAGATCGCTGCGCAAGCCCAAAGGCTGTTCGGCCGGAGCGGACGAGCGGTGTTTCTACCCGGACATCCCATGGCGGGCAAGGAGTCCGGAGGCGCGGCGCTGGCCGAGGCGACGCTGTTCCAGAACGCTGTGTGGCTGTTTGCGCCGCTGCCAGCGGAGCGAGAGGCAGAGAATCCAAAGGCAGGCGAGGGAAAAGAAGCGGAGCCGGAGTCAGCCGGAGCCTGGCGAGAGACCGTGAAGGGCTTTGGAGCGCGGGTGCGGGAGATGGATCCAAGGCAACACGACGAGGTCTGCGCCTGGGTGAGCCATCTGCCGCAAATGCTCTCCACGGCCATCAGCGCGCTGCTGGAAGACCAGTTCGCCGGCGATGCGGAGGGCATGGCTGCCGTGCAGGCGATTGGGGGACGGGCGCTGCGCGAGATCACCCGCCTAGGCAGCAGCCCCTACAGCATGTGGCGGGATATCGCCCTGACCAACAGCGAGGCGATCGCCGCATCGCTCTGGGCGCTGGAGCAGCGTCTGGCCCATGTGCGGGAGAATCTGCGCACGCCGGAGCTACGCGAGGAGTTCAGCCGGGCCAATCGCTTCCGCACGGCTCCGCGAAGCTGAGCCTGGCAAGAAGCTGCTCCGGCGCGACCGCATTTCGGCAGCGGTGAGCCCAGGCGCGGTGGGACTGGGAAGAGCGTTCACTCGCCCATGCCGCGATAGCCGTGTTTGCCGTTCCTGTAAAACGTAATGGTGAACATGGGTGTCTTGGTGCGGGTGTAGCCGGACTCCTTCGCCGTTAGCGTGACTCCTCCGCCCCAGGTGATGGCGAAGCTCTTGTTGTTCGGCCAGGTGTACTCGGCTTCGGGAGAAAGATCGAAGTAGGTCCAGCTTGGAGCATTGGCGTGACCGAAGAAGAGGTTGGTTTTACTCTGGGACTCGCCGTTGTATTCCAGCAGGTAACCCAGCCCCCGCCTGCTGTTCAGCACATCTTCAAACGCGCCTGAAAAGTAAAGAAGATTTCCGTTGACCACGCGCAGATTTTCGCCGTTCGGAACGATGGTGAACCCATTGTCGTAGGTGTATCCGCTGCCGACATGGTTCGGATTCTCCACAATATCTCCGAACTGGAAGTATCCTTCGAAGGGCTTGAACTGCTTGCGGGCGAGCAGATTCAATCCCTCGTTGTAGGTTCCGTTCCCACGCTGGTCCGCGCCGAAGAGCTTCGGATTGAGGTTCTGATATTTGCCCGTGGGAATGAACTGGATGTAGGTGAGCGCGAGGGACGGCCTGGACCAGAAGCGAAAGTTGTCCGCATCCTTCATGAACTGCTTCTTCAGTTCAAAGTGAAGATTTCCTAACCCGGTGGCGGTCTCAATCTGGCCATCCGGCGTGCTGGGCGGCCCGATGCGGTTGTAATCGATGGGGACGTAGAAGTCGATCTCCAGGTTGTTCACGATGCCGTAGCTGAGCCTCTGCGGCATATAGAGATTGGTTTGTCCCAACGAGTGGGTCAATGAATCGAAGATAAACGGTTCCGCATAGCCCGATCCGGGAGGATCGGCATCGGCGGTTCCGGTATAAAACGGCCCGCTGGTCAGCGGTCCCCAATTCAGTTTCGCTTGCCCCGCGCAGCAAATAGACGCCAGCGCCAGCATCGTCATTCCAATGACAAAGGCAGGGGCTCGGTGCAAAAGGTTCATTTGATTCTCCAAACCGTGTTGCAATCCTTTCAGGGAGCCTTCCGTGGGACCGTGGACGGGTTCCCTGAAACGATCTCCAGAACGATCTTCGCGGCTGTCTTCCGGCAGGCGCCTGGCGCAGGCTTGGCCGCCAACCGGGTTGGATCGGCGAAAGGACCACGCTGGTCTGCACACAAATTGCTCCCACTCCGGCTCCGCTTCGGCCCGGAAGGGTGTCTCTGGTCGCGCATCAAGGCATCGGCGCGATGCTACTCGATGCCTCTTGATTGAGATGCTTGCTGTAACTTTCCCGGCGCAGGCAAGTGGTCTTTTCACGCTCCATCCCGCCACAACCACTGTACCATATCCCCCTAGGATATGGATCGGTGACCGAACCACCCTCTTCTTTCAGCGTTTTAGCGGAAGGTGGCATAGCATGGAGGCAGGACGGCGTCGACAGGCGCTGCCGGCGGAGTGAAGAGCGTATGCGGATTCTAGTGATCGGCGCCGGTGCGGTGGGGGGATATTTTGGTGGACGGCTGGGGGCGGCGGGACGGAACGTCACCTTTCTGGTGCGGGACGGACGCGCGGCGCAGTTGAGGCGGACCGGGTTACGGATCTTCGATGCCGCGTATGGTGATCTGACGCTGCCTCCCCAACAACTGAAGTTGATGACTGCCAGGCAATTGAGGACGCAGCCGGAGGAGTTCGATCTGCTCCTGGTGAGCACGAAGGCCTACTCTCTGGATGCCGCCATGGAGGATTTTGCTCCGGCAATGGGACCGGAGACGGTGGTTCTGCCGCTGCTGAACGGGATGCGGCATCTGGATGCGCTGCAGGCGCGATTCGGGAGCCATGCGGTGCTGGGCGGGGCGACCTATCTTGTGGCGGATCTGGATGGGGAGGGAGCGGTGCACTCGATGACCGCGCTGCATGACCTGAACTTCGGGGAACGCGACAGACAGGTGACGGAGCGAATCCGGGCGATTCAAGCGACCCTGACCGGGTCGGGCTTCGATGCGCGATTGCGGCCCGATGTCCTGGCCACGATGTGGCAGAAGTGGACGATGCTGGCATCGGCCGGAGCCATCAACTGCCTGATGCGGGCCCCGGTCGGGGCTGCGGTTTCCGCTCCCGGAGGCCGGGAGACGGCGCGTCAGGTGATGACGGAGTGCGAGACGATTGCAGCGGCGAATGGCTACCCCGCAGAGAATCTGGAGCAACAGGTGGCCACCGAGCAGCGGCTGTTGAATCCGGCCTCCACGCTGACCACCTCAATGTACCGAGACATGCAGCGGGGTCTGCCCGTGGAGGCTGACCACATCCTGGGCGACCTGGTGGAACGCGGACGCCGGCATGGGGTGGAGGCTCCCCTGCTGCGAGCGGCGTATGCCCAACTAAGCGTGTACTCTACGGGGCTGGCGAGGGGCTTGGCCAAGGCATAGGAAGCCGCGCAGAGAAGCTCCACCCGGTGGACGGAGTGGATGCGCGTGGGAATTGCATGGGCCGTTTGCGCGATAATCAACTATGTCTTCTCTTTGGACCCCCTCCAGTTGGCCTGAACGTCTTGCAGAACTTGAAGCCCGAACCAGCCCCGCCAAAGAGGCTCCGTTACGGCGCGATGTGCGGTCTTTGGGATCGTTGCTTGGACAGGTGTTGCGGGAGCAGCCTGGAAATGCGCTGTATGGAGCCGTGGAAAGCCTGCGGCGGATCGCCATTGCGCGCCGCCAGACCGATGCCAAGGGCGATGCGGAGGCGGCGGGAAGCCATCTGAAACACGCGCAGTCGCTGATCCATGAGATCGCTCTGGATGCCCGGACAGCCTTCTTTCTGGCGCGTGCGTTTGCGTTCTACTTTGAGCTGATCAACCTGGCGGAGACCAACCATCGCAAGCGCCGCCGGCGATCGGCTCTGTTGGACGCGCGGGCCGAGCCGCAGCGCGGCAGCCTGCGCGGAACGTTGCGCCGGCTGCGCGCGGCGGGGTTCTCGCGCGATATCGTGTTGTCGCTGCTGGAGCGGATCTGCATTATTCCAGTGTTTACGGCACATCCCACCGAAGTGGCCCGGCGCAGCGTGATGTTCAAGCGGCGCAGCATCTCCGACATGCTGGAGAGGCTGGACGCCATCCCTCTTCCGGTGACGGAACTGGAGGCTCTGGAGGCAGCGCTGCTGGCGGAGATCACCGCCCTGTGGCAGACCGATGAGGTGCGCCATGAACGGCCGACGGTGCGCGACGAGGTGAACATGGCGCTGGATTACTACGATGCGTCCCTGTTTGCCACGATTCCCGTGCTGTATGCCGAGATCGCCAGCGCCCTGGACGCGGAGTTTCCTGCAACGGAGCCGACCCAGTTAGCCGATCTGCCGATTCTGGTGCAATTCGGCTCCTGGATTGGCGGCGATCGCGACGGCAATCCGTTTGTAACGGCGAAGGCCACCAGGGAGTCGCTGGGTCTGTCACGCGAACTGGCACACGACTACTATGTGACGAAGTTGACCGAACTTTTCAACCAGTTGGCGTCCTCCACGCGTCAGGCGCCCATCTCCGTAGCGCTGCGCCGGCGCCTGGCTGAATATACGGAGATCCTGCGAGCCAACGGAGATGCTACGCCGTTTGACCGCTTCCCTACCGAGGCCGTGCGGATGCAGATTGCCTGCATGAAGCTGCGGCTGGGAGGGATTCAGGCAGTGTCCATGCATCGTGGCCTGGCGCTGCCGCTGGAGTCCGGCCTGCCGCGCTACGAGAAGGCCGCGGAGTTGATCGAGGATCTGACGTTGCTGCGAGAGTCCCTGGTCCAGAACCGGGGGCGGAGGCTGGCGGAGCACTTTGTGGATCCGCTGCTGCTGGCCGTGCGAACCTTCGGCCTCCATCTGCAGACGCTGGATATCCGCCAACATGCGCGCGTGCATCAGGCGGCGCTGGCCGAGTTGAAGGCGGCCGCAGAGACAGCGGCTGCCAATGGCGTCCAGGAAAACCAAAGCCACGGGGCGGAGATCCTCGCTAGCCAAGCCGGAGCCACACACGGGAAGCAGGCAGCAGAGCTGAGCGTACAGACTCAGGAGGTTCTGGCCACCTTTCGCACTCTTGCGGAGCTCAAGCAAAGCCTGCCGACCACCATCACTCAGTACGTAGTCTCCGGCGCAACCTGCGTGGAAGATGCGCTGACGGTATTGGAGCTGGCGCGCCTGGGCGGGGTGAACGTGGAGGGCGGAACCTGCGCGAACGGAGAGCGCGATCCCGGACTGCAGCCAGTGCTGCTCTTCGAGTCCATCGAAGACCTGCGCCGAGCCCCGGAGGTCTGCCGGGAGCTTTGGACCTCAGAGGTCTACAAGCCGCTGCTGAAGGCCTGGGGAGGACGCCAGGAGATGATGCTGGGCTACTCGGATTCCAACAAAGACGGAGGTATGATCACCAGCACCTGGGAGATATGGAAGGCGCATCGGGCGCTGCATGTGGTGGCGCGGGAGTGTGGCGTGAACCTGCGATTGTTCCACGGCCGCGGCGGCACCGTGGGACGCGGCGGAGGCCCTACCCATGGAGCCATCTTTGCCCAGCCTCTGGACAGCTTCAACGGCGAGTTGCGCATCACCGAGCAAGGCGAGGTGTTGAACTGGAAGTATAGCGACGTGGTGCTGGCGGAACGAAACCTGGAGTTGATGATCGCCGCGGCGCTGGAGGCGCTGGCGCGGCCGGACATCCGGCCGCACCGGGTTGGGGAGGGTGAAGCCGAGAGCGTAGCCCGGAAGCCGAAGCTCAGCGGCGAGATTTTGCCCGAATGGGAGGCGGCGATGGAGGAGATCTCCGCTCTGTCGCTGGCGTTTTACACCGAGAACCTGCTGGAGAATCCCGACGTGTACCTGTACTTTGAGCAGGCGACGCCGGTAGCCGAGCTAGAGCATGCCAGGATCGGTTCACGGCCGGCCAAACGCATGGATGCGAGCGCCGCAGGCGCGTCGGCCAAGCAGCGCAGCCTGGCGGACCTGCGCGCGATTCCCTGGGTGTTTGGGTGGATGCAGTCGCGGCACGTGGTGCCGGCGTACTTTGGAGTAGGCCATGCCCTGGAAAAGTACGCCCAGAGGCATGAGAACGGGCTGGCGCTACTGCAAGAGATGGCGCAAGGACTGCCTCTGTTCCTGGACATTCTGCAGAATGTGGAGATTGCCATGGCCAAGGCGGACATGGGAATCGCCAGACAGTACTCTATGCTGGTGACCGATGAGGCGCTGCGGGAGCGCGTCTTCAGCATGCTGGAGGCGGAGTTCGAACGCACCCGGCGGATGGTGCTGGCGGTGGCGCAGCAGACCGAATTGCTGGAGAACAACCAGATGCTGGCTCACTCCATACGGCTGCGGAACCCATATGTGGACCCGCTGAGCCTGCTGCAACTCGAGCTGCTCAGACGCAAGCGCGCCGGCGAAAAGAGTGAGGAGCTGGATCGCGCCATCACGGCGACGATCAATGGAATCAGCGCGGGGCTGAGAAACACCGGCTGAGGACCTTGGGATGAAACCGGCCCCGGACGAGAGAGCTTGCGGAGATTTACCGCGCGAGCCTCGACCGGGTCGCGGGTCAACTTCGACCGAGGCGCGTTGTGGTCCAGCCCAGCGCGCGCGATTGGCCCCAGGGCAGGAGCGCAGGTCTTGCGAGCCGCGGTTACGCTATTTGGAGGAAGGCGCCGGGGTCTGGCCAGCCACAGGCAAAGGCGTGATCGTCACGGCCTTGTCATTGACAAAGACGATGCGAATCGGATGGCCGTTGTTGTCAAACAGCACGGTACGGTTGCCGAGGTTATTCGAGTCCGGGGTGGTCACCTCGCCTAGCGACATCATGGCCTGATTCTCGCTCATGCCCAACACGGCCTGGTGCTTGTCGATGGCGGACCACATCGCCGGACCCCAAAAGTTGTACAGCTTGTGCGGGTCGTCGTAGAAGAAGACATCATCGTTGACGAAGTTGTAGCTGCCGTTGCTGAAGTCGCCCACCGGGGTTGCATAGAGGGTTTTGGGATCAGAGGATTCGGGCAGGGTGAAGGCCAGCAACACCTGGCGCTCGCCCGCTGGGATGCGGAAGACCGCGGGTCCGGAGGCAGGCGCCTTCTCTTCGAAGACGCCTTTGATGAGCAGTGGCGTGGCGCCCAGAAGATTGCCCACGGGCTTGGCGTAATCGACATGATTGCCCCGGTCGGCGTAGTAGGCCATCTGCCCGCCGGCACTCACCCAGACGGTCTGGCCGATCAGGGAGCGCTGGTCGGCCAGCGAGTCAGGGTACTTCTTGCGCAGAAAGACGTTATCGTCAGGATTGACAGGAACATCAGCGTAGGGATTCTTGCGAACCGGCCCCGCCGCATGATTCGCCCTGTAGATCAAGCCAACGCGCACGCCTACCATCAGCACCATCACGCTGGTGAGTGCAATGGCAATCCTGGGTCCTTTTTCCATGAAGAATCTTCTCCCTCTTGTAAGAGACTAACGTAGAAGACGAAAAGGTTGCCGGAGTGGGTCAGGAGAGCTTCCGGCAGATGCCGGATCCCCGTTGCGGATCCGGCCCGGAGAAGTACAGCGAGGGGCGTCTGCTCATTTCTGTCCGCTTCACGGACACGCTTATGCGCGCAAAGCTCTCTGAAGCACTCGGCAGTCAAGAATCCTGGGAGAGCGCCTTGAAGGAGGCTGGAATTCGGCTGGCGCTGGCGGCGCAAAGCGCGCCTGCGCCCCCGCAGCCGATGGCCATGGCGTACCGCCACTGCAGGCCGGCCACCCAAACCGATAGGCATGGACAGACCCCCCACGCCTCGCGCACGATCAACTCGCACCGCCCCGCCGCGCGGCGATCGTCGTTCCGCTCAGAACCATCTTCACCACCCGCCGGCGCCGCCCATTCAACGTCCCCTCGGACAGCCTCCCTCCGTCGTTTGTACCGTACCATGTTAAACATTCAAATCAGGCATTGGTATCACGCAAGATCAATAGTTTGTGATCTGCGCTTCCAGCGCCAAGGTATTCTTGCGCAGCGGAAGGTTCTCGTCGGCATCCAAAAGTGACAAGCAGTTCTGGTTCAACCTGCCCGCCAATTTCGATCTCCTCGACGCTTGCTACCGGCAGTATCTCTGGACAGATGACGACGATTATCTGGCTGGCGAGTTCCTTTCCTTCTATCGTCGAACCGTAATCAGCTACGTGCGCAGATGGAGCGTCGGTGTGGGCGATGTGGTCGGGGCGGGGCCGCATGATGGCACACGGGGAATTGGGAGCTACAACGAGAGTATTGGCGGAATCCGCACGGGCGCGGACCTGCTCGCGTCTGAGTACAGAGCGTTCCGCTCCTGGGCGTCCATCGAGCGGGCACTCGGGGAAATCACCGGTGCAGCGGAGGCCGAGATCCGCGCTCAGCGTCTCCGAAGGCTCTTTGATCGGGACTGGTGGAACGACAAGGATGGACGCTTTTTCTTCGCCGTCGGAGCCGATGGTCACTTTATGCACCTCAATCCAGCGTCGGCCGGAACGATGCTGTCCCTTCCGCTTTATTTCGGCTTGGTAGATCCGGGAGCAAAAACAAGGCAAATGCTAAAGTTGGTGGCTCGGTGCATGCCGCTTTCTGAAGCCAATGTTGATTCGCTGCGCGACGGGCTGGAGACCGACACCTATCTCCCCGACATCTACTACCGTTACGGCAGGTCCGCTGCCGCCTATCAGGCGCTGATTGCGCTCACCGACCCAGGTCTTTATCGCCGCGATTACCCAGAGGTCTCGTTCACAGTGGTGGGCAATGTCGCCACTGGATTGATGGGGATCGGCGTTGAACCGTCCTCGGGGGATCTTCAGACTTTGCCCCAACTGACCGGGGAAACGGAGTGGGCCTTCATCCAGCATGTACCGGTGCGCGCCAATAGGATCTCCGTTCGGCATGATGGCAATGGTAGAACATGGGTTAGAAATGGGTCGGGCCCTCCTCTCCGTTGGCGCGCGGGTTTTTCTCTTGGCGCAGGCGGACTCATGATCGATGGCGCCCCGGCTAACGTCACGGAATCGCTGCGCGAAGGTCAGGTTCCTCGGCGATACACCGTGGCCGTGATTCCGGCGGGCGAAGAGTCCGTCGTCGCCGTCGGGTAAATTGAAGCAGCTCACTTGCGAAGCTGCTGTGTCCGGCTGTCACATATCGCGCGGCTTTCACAATGGAGACTCTCGCAACCCGTCCCTATTATCCTTCAAATCAAATTCAAAGCTGGAGATGAGGATGATCCGTCGCGGTTGGGTTCAAATGCTCGTTGTAATCATGGGACTCTCGTTCTGCCCACCTCTGCCGGGCCAGATCGCCACGGGTCCCCTCCAGAAGCAGCCTGCATCAGCGATGCAGACGAAGCTGGCTGTCGTGTGGCTGCGGCAATCCATCGCTCACCTTTCTCCCGATCGAGGGGATCTCCTCAGGCGCGCGCAAGAAACCCTCCTTGGGAACATTATTTCCGCTAGCCCATGGAGTCCTTACCAGGGTGTCGAACCATCGCGCGGCACTTACCCGGGAGTGTGGAACTGGGATTCTGCGTTCCACGCGATTGCTATCTCGAATTGGGACCCCGATCTGGCGCGAGAGCAATTCGCGATCTTATTTAGCCGTCAGCTTCCGAAAGGGGAGCTTCCCGACGTGATCTACGCGGATGGGAGGATGGTTACCAGCAATACCAAGCCACCAGTCATGGCCTGGGCTATCGCGGTGGTGGACCGTCGCTCGCCGGATGTCGAATTTCTCCGAAAGATGTACCCAAATCTGGTTCGTCTGGGAGACTTTTGGACGGAGGAGCGCGGTGGCGCAACGGACGGGTTGTTCTACTACGCTGGATCGGACGTGGGATTCGACTCGGGCTGGGACAATTCCATTCGCTGGGACGATGGCTATCGGAAGTCTGAGAGCAACCGGCATCGTCTGTGGGCCATTGACCTGAACTGCTTCATGGTGATGCATTATCGCGCGATGGCATACATTGCAAATCGGCTCGGACGCACTGCAGACAGCATTCGATGGACGCGAGCCGCGAATCAGCTTGCGAAGCGTATCAATCAGAAGCTTTGGGACAACAACATCGGATTCTATGTCGACCGCGATCGAGTGACCGGAAAAGACGGCCCCGCCCTCTCCCCTGCCGGCTTCATGCCGCTGTTCTCGGGTGTCGCTACACCTGACAAAGCTGCCCGCTTGGCGCGAATCGCCGCAGATCCACGCTTGTTCTTCCCGGGCATGCCGACAGCCGCCTACGACACGCCTGGCTACGAAAGTCACGGTTACTGGCGGGGATCGGCGTGGCTGAATACTTCCTTTTTCGCGCTTAAAGGTCTCCAGCAATATGGCTATGGAAAAATTGCCGGGGAAATGCGTTCCCGGTTGCTCGCATGGGTGGCACAAGGCCCGTCGATTCGGGAGTACTATGACTCCAGGGATGGGAAGGGATACGGGGCTAGGGACTTTGGTTGGTCCGCAGCCTTCACCATCGCCTTCATTTGTGACTGGAATACAAATAGTCTAACGTGGTTGTTCCACTGACCCATGACATCGGCGGTTCACGCGCGCTTCAAGCCCGTCACCTCTCGACAGCGAGCGCTGATACGGCAATCAGCATGGATGAGTTAGCCGTCCACTTGGACAATAACCCGGTTTCTGAGGAGATCCCAAGATGTATTCAATTCGCTTTCTGCCGCTACTTCTTCTTTCGTTCCTCCTGACTACCATCTCGCCGAAGGCAGGGGCTCAAACCAATGCCGGCTCTGCCGCGCTCGCCGCAACCCCTCCCATGGGCTGGAATAGCTGGAATTACTTCGCGGGTAAGGTCACGGACGCTGACATACGCGCTGCCGCCGATTTCATGGTCTCCAGCGGCATGAGGGATGCCGGCTACAAATACATCAACATTGATGACACCTGGGAGGGCCAGCGCGATGCGCAGGGATTCATTCACTCCAACAGCAAGTTTCCTGACATGAAGGCCCTCGCGGATTATGTCCACTCGAAGGGCCTGCTGCTTGGCATCTACTCGTCCCCGGGTCCCAAAACCTGCGGTGGCTACGAGGGCAGCTATGGCCATGTTCAGCAGGATGCTGAAACCTACGCGAAGTGGGGTGTCGATTACCTCAAGTACGACCTCTGCAGCTTCGGCGGCGTGATGCAGAAGCAGGCGCCCAACGATCCAGCGGAGAGGATGCGGATGATGGAAGATGCCTACGGAAAGATGCACCGTGCGCTGCAGCGAACCGGAAGGTCGATTGCCTTCTCTCTCTGCCAGTACGGCATGGACGCCGTCTGGGAGTGGGCGCCATCGGTGGGCGGAAATCTGTGGCGAACTACGGGCGATATCAATCCCCACTGGGATCGCATCTACGCTATCCTCAGCCAGCAGTCGGGGCTTGCGCAGTACGCCGGCCCTGGGCATTGGAATGATCCCGACATGCTTGAGGTCGGCAATGGCAAACTGTCTCCGGCCGAGAACCGCTCTCACTTCTCCATGTGGGCCATGCTGGCTGCGCCCCTGATCGCGGGCAACGATCTTGCCACGATGACCCCGCAGGTGCAGTCGGTTCTCACCAACCGGGATGTGATCGCCATTGACCAGGACAAGATGGGACAGCAGGCGAGGCGAGCCTATACCGACGGCGAGGTGGAAGTGTGGACGCGGCGGCTTTCGGGCGGCGCCCTGGCGATTGCGGTGCTGAACGCCGGCAGCCAGCGCTATTCCACGCATCCGTTTCACCTCAGTCTGGCAAAACTTCAGTTGCAAGGACGGCAGCAAGGCAGGAACCTCTGGACCGGCAAACAGATCACTCTAACCGATGGCATGCCCCTGGAGATCGGCACTCACGACATCCTTCTGGTCCGCATCTCTTCTCCGCGCTACATCCAGAGATGAGGATGCTCAGAGGACGTTCTTCAAGCCGGGAGGCGGAGAGTGTCTTTTGCTCGTTTGACCTTTCTCAGCGCTTCCAGCAATTTAGCCAGTATGGAGCGGCTGGCTACTCTCCGCTTGTGGCCCGCTGCAGCGATGCGTGACTCTTCTCCACGCTTCGGTTCTGCTCTTCTTCTGCTCTTCTCTTCTCTGCTCTGCTATTCCGTTCTCCTGCGACGGCCAGCGATTTTGGCTTCAGTGTCTGCATCACCCCGGGCGGTGGATGATGTAGCTTGAAACTCGGCGCGGGCCTTCTCCACCGCATCGCAGTTTGCCTCCGCCCAGGCCCAGACGCCGCAAAACGCCTCACTGAGGCTTTCGCCGAGTGGGGTCAGCTGATATTCCACATGAGGTGGGATGATGGGAAGGGCAGTGCGCCGGACCAGGCCGTCGCTCTCCATCTGGCGAAGCGTTTTGGTCAACATCTTCTGGCTGACGCCTCCAGCCAGCTTGCCCAGGTGACTGAACCGCACCACGCCGTGCTCGGCAAGAACCTGAAGCACGACGATGGTCCACTTGTCAGCGACACGCGCGATGACCTCGTGCGCCAAAGTCTCGACGCGAGCATCAATGCCACCCTGACGCCGGTTGGAGGATCGGGCCTCCACCTGGGGCGTGGAAGGAGCTGTGAACGGAGCCCGGATGACTGCGGCGGGAGCAGCCTGGCCCGAGGCGTGGTTCTTCTTCGCCTTCTTGTGCTTTTTGCCCTTCTTCATGAGCAAGCCTCCTGCGAGCGGCGCTGGTTTCCGTCAGGTGGATAACCAACAAAAAGGCGCCTACTTCCCAAAAGCAAGGTACACCCCTAAGCTACAAGGGAGGAAGGCCCAGAGAGGTCCGAAACCGATCTGGAAGAAAATCTGTGAAGCGATCAGGAAGGGTTCAGGAACTGGGCTGGTACCGATCCAGAACCGATCCAGAACCGATCCAGAATCGATCGAGGAGAAGCAGCAATGAAGGCACACGGCAACACGATCTTGATCACCGGTGGAGGTTCGGGCATCGGGCGGGGGCTTGCGGAGGCGCTGCACCGGCAGGGGAATCAAGTGCTGATCGCCGGAAGGCGCAGCGAGCTGCTGAAAGAGACGGCAGAGGCCAATCCGGGGATGCGGTTCTTTTCCCTGGATATCGGAGAGCCCTCGGCGATCCGTGGGCTTGCGATTCAGGTAGCGGCAGAGTTCCCCGAGATGAACGTGCTCATCAACAATGCAGGCATCATGCGCACGGAGAATCTGCTGGAGAATCCAGTAGACCTGGAGGGTGCCGAGGCGATGGTGCGAACCAACCTGCTGGGCCCAATACGCCTCACTGCGGCGTTGCTGCCGCTGCTGCGCAGCCAGCCGAGCGCCACCATCATGAACGTCAGCTCGGGTCTGGCGTTTGTCCCTTTAGCCCTGACTCCGGTCTACAGCGCGTCCAAGGCGGCCCTCCACTCCTACACCTGCTCGTTGCGCTACCAGTTGAAAGACACTGCGGTTGAAGTGCTGGAGCTGATTCCGCCCTACGTGCAGACGGACTTGATGGACGGAGCGGAAGATCCCCGGGCGATGCCCTTGAAGCAGTTCATCGCCGAGACCATGGATCTGCTGGACACCGATCCAACGCCTGCCGAGATCTGCGTAAAGAGCGTGCATGGACTGCGTTATGCCACCGAGAACGGCCGGTTCGACGCTGTCTTCCGCGGGCTGAACGATTCCTTTGTAAAAAATTGAGTTCCAGCGGACAGCAAGGGATCTGAACGGGCATCTCCGTAGGCCTCAGCATCGGCCGTCTTCGCCGACCGGGAACCCGTTCAGCCAGCCGGTAATCACTCGCAAAACTGTGCCGAGCTGGAGGCATGCTCTATCCTGTAGGCATGCCTACCCCCGTTGAACTTGATTTCAACCCTCCGCAGCCGGCGGAGTCCAGCCGGAAGGAGGGTGACCGTCCACCCTTTGAGTCCTGGGGACGCTATCCGGCTTACAGCGCGGAGCTGAAGCATCTGCACTGGCAGGGAGACTATCCGCGCGCCATTGACGGCGTGCATCACGGCGCGCTGGCAGTCGGAATGGGCAGAAGCTATGGCGATGTGTGCCTGCTGAAGGATGGCACGCTGCTGCAGACCACCACCATGGACCGCCTGCTGGACTTTGACCCGGCCACCGGGCTGCTGACCGCTGAGACAGGAATCACGCTGGCCCAGATCCTGGACTTCGCCGTGCCGCGGGGATACTTTCTTCCGGTAACGCCCGGAACCAAGTACGTGACTCTGGGTGGAGCGATCGCCAACGACATTCACGGGAAAAACCATCATCGAGCCGGAACCTTTGGCTGCCAAGTCACGCAGTTTGAACTGGTGCGATCCGATGGCCGCCGGATGCTCTGCTCGCCGACCAGTAATCCCGACTATTATGCGGCGACGATCGCCGGCATGGGGCTGACGGGCGTCATCCCCTGGGCACAGATCAGGCTGAAGCCGATCGTGAGCCGGATGATCAACTATCAGGGGATTCAGTTCCATGGCATCGACGAGTTTCTGGATCTGAGTTCACAGGCCGGGCATATCGAGTACACAGTGAGCTGGGTGGATGTGACCGCGACGGGGAAGAACTTCTGCCGGGGCGTGTTCATGCAGGGCGATCACTCCCAGGCTCCGTCGCCGTTGAAGCCTTCCCCCAAGCCGAAGCTGGTCTTTCCCATGGAGCTGCCGGGGTTCGCGTTGAATCGGCTGAGCGTGGGCGCCTTCAATACGCTCTTCTTCCACAAGCAGATGAAGAAGCGGGTGAGCGCGCTGCAGGACTATGAGCCCTTCTTCTATCCGCTGGATGCGGTGCTGAAGTGGAACCGGATGTACGGCAGGCGAGGGCTTTTGCAGTTCCAGTATGCGATTCCGTGGGAGCATGCGAAGGAAGGAACCGTGGCGATTCTGCACGAGGTGGCAAAGTCCGGCCTGGCCAGCTTTCTTGCCGTGCTGAAGGCCTTTGGCGACGTGCCCTCGCCGGGGATGATGAGCTTCCCCAAGCCGGGCATTACCCTGGCATTGGACTTTCCCATCAAGCCGGAGAAGAGCTTTGCCCTGTTTGATCGCCTCGCGGAGATGACGCGGGAGTTTGGAGGCCGTCTGTATCCGGCCAAGGACGCGCGCATGACCTCAGCCCAGTTCCAGGCCTTTTACCCGCAGTGGGAGCGCTTTGCGCGCTTCAAGGATCCGGCGTTAACCTCCAGCTTCTGGGAGCGTGTGATCGGCGGTCGGCTTGGAGTGGGAGGAAGTGGACGATGAACCCGGACGCTCAGAACCCAAGCAAAACCAGCGCGGATGCGGCAAGCGACTCCGTGAGCAAGCCAGCCGCGGGTGCGGAGGACCAGGTCGCCGTAGTCAGCCGCGCCGACCCGCCGCAGCATGATCCTGAACGGCCACTGGCCTTGCGCAGCGTCCGGGAGCAGGTGGAAGTTCCTCGGCGAACGGCGCGCAAGATCCTGGTGCTGGGCGCGACCTCAGGGATTGCGGAGGCTTGCATTCGCCAGTGGGCTCAGCGTGGGGATGCCCTGTACCTGGTAGCGCGGAATCCGGACCGGCTGGCCGCCGTGACTGCGGATGCGCGCACGCGCGGCGCGTCCTCCGTGGGCAGCGCGGTGGCGGATCTGGACGATACAACCACGCACCCGGAGCTGCTGGCGCACGCCATCAACTGGCTAGGCGGGCTGGATGTGGCGCTGCTGGCCGTGGGAGTGCTGGGCGAGCAGAGCCAGGCTGAGCGGAGTTTTTCCGCAGCCCATCAGATTTTGCATACCAACTTTTTGGCGCCGGTGAGTCTGCTCACCTGGCTGGCCAACTATGCGGCGCCGCGCCACGCGGGAACGCTGGCGGTGCTCAGCTCGGTCGCCGGCGAACGCGGACGCCGCTCCAACTACGTCTATGGAAGCTCCAAGGCGGGCCTGACGGCCTTTGTGGATGGTCTGCGCAACCGGATCGATCGCGAGGGCGTGCGGGTGATGACGATCAAGCCCGGACCGGTGAAGACCGCCATGACCGAGGCGATGAAGGGCCGCGAGAAGTTCGCCGATGTGGAGGCCGTGGCCACAACACTGGTCAAGACGATCGATATGGGCAAGGACGTGGTCTACGTCCCGGGGATCTGGAGAATCATCATGGCGGTGATCCGGGCCATCCCGGAGCGGGTGTTCAAGAAGCTAAACCTGTAGCCCCTGACAGGGCGCTGCCGCTGCTGACCGCAAGTTTGAGCGCGGACTTGTGGGAAGCCTGTGCGTAGGCCGTGGGAACTCCGTGTGTAAGCTGTGGAGCGGTTGTGCGCAGGCTGCGTGAAGCTTGTTTGTAAGCCGTAAGAAAGCCTGTGAGAACGCCGTGCAAGAATGGCAAGAGTCCTGTGTATTACCGGAGAGAATCCTGTGCATCGATCGTGAGAATCCTGTGCATGGCCTGTGCAGGCTTGCTGGATATCCGGGCGGCTTTGGAGCGGCTCCGGAGCCATCGTCTCCAACCCGGAGAGCAACAGAGGAAGAAGCCTGCGTTGGATTTCCGGCTGGCGGGCTGTCTATTGGCCGGGGGGTGGGGACTTCATCAGGTTTACAAAGAGATCTTCAAAGCGCTTCAGGTCCAGATCCTGCTGCACGTGCACGGGCTGCATCGGGCCCTCGGAGCCATCCAGAGTGGGTTTGTTGGTCGCCGTCCAGGTGAGGGTGTCGCCATAGTGGGGCCCCGGCGCGGTATCCACATCAACGTACAGGGTAGTCTCACGGGTGATGATGCCGGGGTCGAGCCAGGCGGCGGCGGCCAACTCATCCCACTGGTAGTAGAACTGGTGGCTGTACCTGACGATGTACTGGGCCGCGGGCGAGGATGACTTGGCGATCTGGTGGAGGATCTCCGGGGTAAAGCGGGTCTTCAGCGAGATATCGGCATCGGTGAGGTCGATGCGCGGCCAGGCTGCGCGCAGGACGATGTGCGCCGCTTCGGGATCGAACCAGAAGTTGAACTCATGACGAGGGTCGGTCGCGAACTCTGGGTCATCGGTCCGGGGGTTGAGGCTGCCGCCCATGATGACGATCCCTTGGCTAAGCTCTGCGAAGTGGGGATCGATGGAGACGGCCAGAGCGATGTTGGTGAGCGGGCCGGCGGCATAGATGGTGACCTGGTGAGGATGGGCGCGAACCTGACGGATGAGGAAGTGGGCGGCGTCCTCATCCAGAGGATGCGTGGTGGGCTGGCCCTCCGTCAGAGGCGGAAGGACGAAGGGACCGTGGTAGGGCTGCGGGCTGTGTTGAGCCAGGCTGCCCCAGGCGCCGTAGTAGAAGGAGCTGCCGATCGCTGCGGCCTGGTGCATGGTCTCCGCCTGAGTGCGCAGCAGCGGAAAGACCGCGCCGGGAACCACGGGAACGTCGCTGCGGTGAATCAGCTCCAGCATGCGCAGGGTGTGCTGCACCTCTTCGGGCTCCCAGGCGTCGCCGGTGACCATGGTGATGCCCAGCACCTTCACCTGCGGAGATTGCAGCAGGATCATCATGGACATCTGGTCGGAGCCGCCGGGGCCGGAGCCATCCTGGTCGATGAGAACCATGCGCTGTGGAGGCTGGGGCGGCTGGGCGCTGCCGGGCAGGCACAGAGCCGTCAGCAGAAGAAGCGTGGGGGACGATCTCATGGCCAAGACACCTCGGGCGACGATCATGGAACCTCTGCGGAGTGGATGGGGCCATTTTAAGGCCCTGCCGCTGTCCATGCCTTTTGTCTTTGGACGAAGGTCGATGGTTCGATAAGGAGCAAAGCAGTTTAGTACTACAGTTGTATCTAAGCAGTAACTTCTCCGAACGCCGGGGCGGGCCTAAGCTGCAGGTGCTCGGGCGGTTCTGT